>CAYPUW010000016.1:9497-16567 GCA_964413925.1 uncultured Rhodobacter sp.
TCGCCGAGCAGCCGGTGGTGATCGCCGACGCGGTGGGCCATTATGTGGCGGCGGATAATGCCTCGGTGCGTGTGAGCGAGGGTGAGATTGATTTTAGTGCCATTGACAGCGTGACCATGGTTGCCTGCGGCACCGCACATATCGCCTGCAACGTGGCGAAATACTGGTTCGAGAGCCTCGCGCGCTTGCCGGTCGATCTGGATGTAGCCTCGGAATTTCGCTATCGCGAGCCACCATTATCCAAGCATTCCTTGGGTCTGTTTGTCAGCCAGTCGGGCGAGACAGCGGACACATTGGCGGCGCTAAGGTATTGTTCTGGCAAGGTTTCCAAGATTATTTCCGTGGTTAACGCCGCCGAAAGCTCGATTGCGCGCGAAAGCGATCTGGCGCTGCCGATCCATGCGGGACGCGAGATTGGCGTGGCCTCGACCAAGGCGTTTACCTGTCAGTTGGTGGCGCTGGCGAGTTTGGCGATTTTGGCGGCGCGCCAACGTGGGCATCTGAGCGGTGAGGCCGAGGCCGAGATGGTCGCCGGTCTGAACGCGCTGCCATCGGCCATGCGCGCAGCGCTTGAGGTTGACAATAAGATCCGCTCGATCTCGCGCAAGCTGGCAGAGGCGCGCGACATCTTATTTTTGGGACGCGGGCCGATGTATCCGCTGGCGATGGAAGGGGCGCTGAAGCTGAAAGAAATCAGCTATATCCACGCTGAAGGCTATGCCAGTGGCGAGTTGAAACACGGGCCGATTGCGCTGGTGGACAAGAAGGTGCCGGTGATTGTGATGGCACCGAAGGACGCGCTTTTTGACAAGACGGTCTCTAATATGCAGGAGGTGATGGCGCGGGGCGGCAAGATTGTGCTGATCACCGATAAAGCCGGTGCAGCCGAGGCCTCTGACGGGGTGTGGCAGACCTTGATCATGCCCGATGTGGCCGATTTCCTCGCCCCCATCGTCTATGCAATCCCCGCGCAATTGCTGGCCTATTATACCGCCGTAACCAAGGGAACGGATGTGGATCAGCCGCGAAATCTGGCCAAATCGGTGACGGTGGAATAGGTTTGTGAAGTAGGTATCATGGCCAAACAATTTGATTGCATTGCCGAGGCTCACCAAGCGCAAGGTTTCCCCGATAGTATCGTCTATTCTGACTGCTGGCGGGTCTACGATATGCTGGATGTCTCGGGTTTTCACCACTTCAGGATCAACCATTCCAAGCTCTTTGCAGACCGTCACAATCACATCAACGGCACGGAGGGGCATTGAGAATTTCTGGAACCAAGCCAAGCGTCACATGCGTAAATTCAACGGTGTTCCCAAAGCTCAATTTAGGCTATATTTGAAGGAATGTGAGTGGGGATTTAACAACAGTGACCCGTCAGCTCAGTTATCTCAACTAAGACAGTGGGGTTGATGTCATCTAAGGTAGTTATTTGGGCCAGCCCTAATTTGTGGATAATGGACCATATTTTACAGCGAAGGAGCAATTTCATGACCCGCATTTTTTCCGCCATTCTGGCGCTGGTAATTACACTTGGCGCGCTACCTGCGCAGGCGTTTACCACCGCCGCCGAGGTCAAACCCATATTGAACGCCACCAAGGGTAACTGGATTGCCGTGCGCGAGTTTGACGGGCATGATCTGGTTTATTTTACCGGGCTTGAAAGCTGGCGTTGTGGCCTCAGCGGGGTGAAATACGGGATTAACTCGACCACAGCCGATCAGGTTTGGCAGCTTGAGAAATGCTATGAGGGCGAAGCGGCCCCGAATGCCATGAAAGAAGAGGGGCGGCTGCCTTATATCACCCTTCCGCTTGGCAGCGTGAACACCGTGGTGATCGAGCTTTTGTACGATGACGGAACCACGGATAATGCGACGTTTGAGCGGGCCAAGATAATGACGCCATGAGGTCCAATCCCTAAACCCGCCCCATTTTCATGAAACCCGACCAGCAGGGAATCGACCACATGAATGACACCGTCTCCGCGCCGGATATTTCGGCGAATAAACGCAGTTTGGGGGCGTGGATTGCCTCGGGCTGGGTGACTTTTTTTTCGGTTTTGTTTTTCACATGGTGGCTGTTGCCCGTCGATATGACCCGCGAGATCGGCCCGTTTGCGGCGCGACTGACATTCACGCTGGCGCATCTGTTTCTGGCCAGCTTGATCCTGTTTTTGGGGTTTCTGGCGGTTGGGGCGACCCGTTGGCAGCTTGAAACTACTGACCCCAGTGCCAACCCGACCATCTCTGGTGGCCGCGCCGCGACAATCAGCGTTAACAACCGTGTTCACACCCAGTTCCTTAGCAATTCGACTGAGCAATTTGTGATGTTTTCGGCCGCTATGCTTGCAGCCACGCCGTTTCTGGCCCCGTCTTATTTGCGCATCGTGACCCTGATGACGGTCCTGTGGATATTTGGGCGTCTGTTTTTCTGGGGCGGCTACTGGTACACTGCGTCGCGCGGATTGCCCACATATCCGCGCGCAATCGGGCTGGGCATGGGGTTGCTCTGTACCTTGGTTCTGGCAGCCATTGCTGCCATCGGCATCAGCCAGTTTTTCCCGGATTTCTCGACCCTGTTGCTTGGTGCGAGCGCCGCATCGCCAAGCACGGGGTTTGCGTTTTCCGAGATCCTTTTGCGCCCCGAGACCCGCGCTAGCGGCAGCAATGTCCTGCCAGTCGGTTTTATCAGTTTGGTGGTGGCGATGGTCGCCGGACTGGCTGTCTGGCCGCGACTTGCACCGCCGGTCGTGCCGATGGCACTCATTAGCGTAACCGGCTGGATATGGTTGCTGGTCTCGGGCACGGTGCCGATCCGCTGGTAGCAATCTGGACCAAACAGGAGATTTCACACATGACCAACACCCAAAAAGGCGTGCTGACGGGTATGGTTTCGGGCATGATACTTGCGCTGGCGATTGTTGGGTTCGCAGCGTTTGGCAACCCGTTTTCCTTTCCTGCCGAGCTTGGGGTTGGCGCAGCTTTGAGCGTGGCGATAGAATCGTTGCTACTGCCAGTATTGACCCTGAGTTTTTGCATCGCCCGCATGGCCCGGCATCGGTTTTTTACCCCCGCCGATATTGATGGCGCGGGGCTGACCGAGGGTACAGAGCGCGCCAAAATATTGCAGTCATTGTTGCAAAATACACTGGAGCAAACGGTGCTGGCGGCAGGGGTCTATCTCGCTTGGGCGGTCTTGATGCCAGCAACCACGCTGTCGGCGCTGCCGCTCGCGGCCATTGCATTCGCGCTTGGTCGGGGGCTGTTTTTTATCAGCTACGAAAAAGGTGCGACCGCCAGATCAATCGGCTTCACCCTGTCGTTCTACCCCTCCCTCGTCATGCTGTTTATATCGTTGGTGGCTGCGTTGTGGCACCTGATTGGATAGCGCTTTGCCAACGACACCGAGTGCTATGTTTGAAGTCTCCCTGCTTTTTTGCACAGGTTTGCGGCTGAGCTAAGGTGCAGTGGGTTTGACTTTCATGCCGCTTTCATCATCTCCGTGCCATCAACTATGCCTCGCGCGGTGTTCGTTTCTCAAATCATACGAGTCTCAAATCATACGGGGCGGTCACAATATCCACCCCGTCAGTTAACCTTCAATGGGCCAATTTGAGGGGCTGTTTTATACCCAATTTAATCCAAGCCGCCAGTCACGCCTAAAAGTGGGCATTCTGAGCGTGGCAGTCCCAAGCTGTTGACATTCCACCATGTATTGCGCAGCTTCCCTGCGATGCAAAAGAAACATAACATAGCCGAGCGATTGGCAAAGCGCCTGAAAGAAGCGCGCAAAAGCAAGGGCTTGAGCCTTGAGGCCATGGCAAAGCTGTCCGGGGTTTCGCGCTCGATGCTGTCGCAAATCGAGCGCGGGCAATCCAGCCCGACGGTCGCGACGCTTTGGAGCCTGACACAGGCCTTGCGGGTTGATTTCGCGGGGCTTCTGGATGATCAGACCGCCAGCCGCTCAATCACGGAAATCCTGCGCGCCAACCGCACACCGACCATTGACAGCCAAGGCGAGGGCTGCCGGATTCGCATCCTCAGCCCGCCAGCTCAGGCTGGGAGACTTGAGGTTTATGAAATCCAGTTCGCCGCTGATGCCGCGTTGCTGAGCGAGCCGCATCAGAGTGGGTGCCATGAAGATTTGACCGTTCTGGAAGGCGCGCTAGAGGTCGTTTCAGGCAATGAAACAGAACAGGTTTTTGAGGGTGACACCATCCGATATGCCGCGGATTGCCCACATCGAATTCGGGCAATCGGGTCGGCGGCGAAAGCTATTTTAATCGTGCATGGCTCTTAATATCCCTTATAGCGGATAGTATGATTATATATTGACAGTTTCCAAGAAAGTGGAATAGTTGCGCCAAACGAGGAGTCGCATCATGGACCATGCCTTTCTGGAGCATATTAACGCCACTCTCACCGACATCCGCGCCGATGGCTTATTTAAGACCGAGCGGCAGATCATTTCACCACAAGCCGGACGCATTGACGTGCAATTGGGCGAGGAGCGGCATGATCGCGTGGTCAATCTCTGCGCCAATAATTACCTCGGCTTGGCCGATGATCCGCGCCTGATTGCAGCGGCGAAGGCGGCCTTGGACACACGCGGTTTCGGGATGGCCAGCGTGCGCTTTATCTGCGGTACCGAGGACTTGCACCGGAAACTCGAAACCCGGCTGGCGCGGTTCTTGAAAAAAGACGACGCTATCCTGTTTGCCGCCTGTTTTGACGCCAATGGCGGGGTGTTTGAGCCGTTGCTGGGGGGGGAGGACGCGATTATCTCTGATGCTCTTAACCATGCGTCGATCATTGATGGCATTCGGCTGTGCAAAGCCGCGCGCTATCGCTATGCCAATTCCGACATGGGCGCGCTTGAGGCACGGTTGATCGAGGCCAAAGCGGCCGGAGCGCGCTTTATTATGATCGCTACCGATGGCGTGTTTTCAATGGATGGCCATCTCGCAAAATTGCCGGAAATCACCGCTTTGGCACAAAAATACGGCGCGCTGGTCATGGTGGACGACTGCCACGCGACCGGCTTTATCGGGCCACAGGGGCGCGGCACGCCAGCGCATTTTGGTGTGACCGAGGGGGTGGATATTCTGACCGGCACGCTTGGCAAGGCACTGGGCGGGGCGATTGGCGGCTATATCGCCGGTCCGCAGCCGGTGATTGATCTGTTGCGCCAGCGGGCGCGGCCCTATCTATTTTCAAACTCCTTACCTCCGATGGTTGTGGCCTCTGGTCTAGAAGCGATTGATATTGTTGAAAAAAGCGATGATTTACGCGCCAAGCTGTTTGAAAATACCGCGTTCTGGCGCGCCGGGCTTGAAAGGCTGGGGTTTGATCTTGTGTTGGGCGAGCATCCGATTGTGCCGGTCATGCTGGGTGAGGCAAACCTCGCGCAAGCGATGGCCGCGCAACTGTTCGAGGAAGGCGTGTTCGTGACCGGATTTTTCTTCCCGGTGGTGGCCAAGGGTGCGGCGCGCATCCGCACCCAGATGAGCGCCGCCCTCAGCCGTGAAGATCTGGAATTCGCGCTGGGGGCATTCGCACGTGTCGGCAAGGCAACAGGGGTGATAAAATGACTGAAACCGCCAATGACATGAAAGCGCTCCTCAAGGCGAAACCCGAGCCGGGCTTGTGGATGCAGCAGGTCTCGGTGCCAAAAATCGGCGCGGATGATGTGCTGATCAAGATAAATAAGACCGGCATTTGCGGCACCGATATCCACATCTGGGACTGGGATGAGTGGTCACAAAAGACCGTGCCGGTGCCGCTGATCACTGGCCATGAATTTGCTGGCGAAATCATGGAGCTGGGCCGCAATGTCACCGACCTGTCGGTTGGTCAGCGAGTGTCGGGCGAGGGGCATCTGATTGGCAAACACAGCCGTGCCAGCCGCTCGGGACGCTTCCATCTTGACCCTGAAACCCGTGGTATCGGGGTGAACGAGCCGGGCGCTTTTGCCGAGTTTCTGCGCTTGCCGGCCTTTAATGTGGTGCCGCTGCCTGACGATGTAAGCGATGACATCGGCGCCATTCTGGACCCGTTGGGTAACGCCGTTCACACGGCACTTTCGTTTGATCTGATCGGTGAAGACGTGCTGATTGCTGGCGCCGGACCCATCGGCATCATGGCGGCGGCGGTTGCCAAACATATCGGCGCGCGCCATGTGGTGATTACCGACATCAATCAGGACAGGCTGGATTTAGCCGCAAAGGTCGCCGATGTGACGGCCGTGAATGTCGCCAATACCGACCTCAAAGAGGTTTCCACCGGCTTGGGACTGGTCGAAGGCTTTGATGTCGGGCTGGAGATGAGCGGCGCGCAGGCAGCGCTTGATCAGATGATTGGCGCGATGGTGATGGGCGGGCGTATCGCTATGCTGGGTATTCCACCGGGCAAATCAGCGGTGGACTGGTCGCGTATCGTGCTGAAATCGCTGACCATCAAGGGCGTATATGGCCGCGAGATATTCGAGACTTGGTATAAAATGCTGGCCATGCTGCAAAACGGTCTGGACGTGAGCAAGATCATCACCCACCGCTTTGGCGCGGATGATTTCAAGGCAGGCTTTGCGGCGATGAAGTCAGGCTCCAGCGGCAAGGTGGTTCTGGATTGGAGCGTGACCTGACCCGAGATCGCATAAGGAACCCAGAAATAAGCGACAAACCAGCACGAGGCCAGCCCGTCGCCGCCCAAACTCTTGACCAAACGGCTTGATAGGCGCAAAGTTTGAGCTGCCCGCAGGTGGCAAAAAACTATTTTCTCCTTTGCGGGCACTACCGAAATAATGGCGGAACCGCGAATGGAGATCAAATGGCTTTATGATTTTTTGACGCTGAGTTCAGAGGGCAATTTTCGCATAACAGCGAAATTGCGCGGTGTGTCGCAGTCAGCCTTCAGCCGCCGTATTCAAGCGCTTGAATCCTGGGTTGGTGCGCCGCTGATAGACCGGGATAGCCAGCCATCGCAATTGACCGAGGCGGGCAGGATATTCTTGCCCGCAGCCAAGAAAATTGTCGATATTGCCAACGCCACAAAAGAGGAAATTCTAAAGCAGGC
>CAYPUW010000017.1:0-16308 GCA_964413925.1 uncultured Rhodobacter sp.
AGACGATGGAAGAGGTGGTTGATTACGCCGTGCGCCTGTGGCGGGAAAAGTTTGGCGACGCGCCACTTCCCGAGCATTTCGTCGATGCCCAAACCCTCGCACCACTGGAACATGTGCGTATGCAAGCAGCAGCGCAAAAGTGGATTGACAGCTCTATTTCCAAAACGATCAACTGCCCAGAAGATATATCCTTCAATGATTTCAAGGAGGTATATGCGCGAGCTTGGGATAGCGGTTGCAAGGGCTGCACAACCTATCGCCCCAACGAGGTGACGGGATCGGTGCTGAGTGTTACCAAAATATCCGCGCCGAAATCATCGACCCAATCTGCCGATGTGGTCTATATCGCCGAGCCGCTGGGGCGGCCAGAGGCGCTTGACGGGCAGACCTACAAGATCAAATGGCCCGAAAGCGAGCACGCGATTTATATCACGATCAACGACGTGATGATGAACGACCGCCGCCGCCCGTTCGAGGTGTTCATCAACTCCAAAAACATGGAACATTTCGCTTGGTCGGTTGGCCTCACGCGGATGATTTCGGCGGTATTTCGGCGCGGTGGCGACGTAAGTTTCGTGATCGAGGAACTGAAGGCGGTGTTTGATCCGCGAGGTGGTGCGTGGATGGAGGGCAAATATGTCCCCTCTATCCTGGCGGCAATTGGCGCAATCATCGAACGCCACATGATCGCGATAGGGTTTATCGAAGAAGGCGGCTATCTCAAATCCGACCCGCATCCCAACGCCGAGGCCCTCGTGGTTGGCGAGCGTCCGCGCGGTGCCGCTTGTCCAAATTGCGGGCAGTACTCGTTGCAAATGGTCGAGGGTTGCCGCACCTGTTTGGACTGCGGCTACTCCAAATGTGGCTAGGCTCAGGCGCCGGTGTGGCAGGGGGGCCGGCGACACTATGAAACTGTTGCAGAAATACACTTTTCAGGTCACGGACGGGACTCTATAGTTATTCAGCCCATAGGGACCAATGAGAAAAAACACAGAGGCAGGGGATGCGCAGTTTGCTTGTTACGGTAGTTTTGCTGCTGACCGCGACCGTTGGGTACGCGCAAGAGCGAGTTTGGCTTGGCTCGGCGCGGGTTTTTAACAATGACCAAATCGGCGACGGCAAAGATCGCTGGCGCACAGGCTCTTATAGCGCCAGTTTTATTCGCGGTACGGTTTGGAATGGGGCGTTGCCCGAGCGTCTTGGCGCGCTGATGGAATACCGCTTTCGTAGCGAAATTATCGCTCCGGCCAACCTGCAAAACCCGGTTATTGGTACTGATCGCCGCTATGTGGGGGTGCTGCATTTTGGGGCGTTTACCCATGTGAAAGCCGCTGGCGGGGAACTGGCGCTGGGGTTTGATCTGGTCGCGACCGGCCCGCAAACCGGGCTTGGTCAGTTTCAATCTTGGGCGCATAACGCAGTTGGCATGGCCACTCCTGCCGTGCTTGGCACCCAGATAGGTGATGCGTTTTATCCGACTGTTATTGCGGAATATGGCCGAGATTTCACCCTCAGTGCCATTAATGCCCGCCGCATTTCGTTTCGCCCATTTGTTGCAGCTCAAGCCGGGGTTGAGAATTTCCTGCGTATCGGCGGTGATTTTACCTTTGGAAACGCGGGCTTGGGAGATTTCCAAGTGCGCGACGAAACCACCGGGCAGCGGGGCATCGCGATCAAAAGCACCCGCGTTCGCGGCCTGTCGTTTTTGGCCGGTGGTGATGTGGCCTTCGTGCAAAGCAGCCAATATCTGCCGGTCTCCTCTGGCTACCGCGTGCAAACCGCACGGGTACGCCTGCGCGCGGGGCTTTATCACGAGGGTCGCAAAGGCTCGGTCTTTTATGGCCTTACATGGCTTGGTAAAGAGTTTGTTAACCAGCCGAGCACGCAGGTTCTTGGCTCGCTTTCTATACGCATGAGGTTCTGATCACGCCTGCGCCACAACCTTTGCTGCCGCCGCCAATCCACCGGGGCCGTGCGGAATTTCAAGTGCGACCAATCCAGCCTCGATCACCCCAAGCACCCCAAGCGTCATATGCGCGTTGACGTGACCCATATGGGCAATCCGAAAAAAACCGTCGCTATTGGGGTCGTCCTCGGTGGCCATTCCCAGACCAATCCCAAGCGTAACGCCGGTTTTCTGCTCAACCCAGTTGCGCAGATCAGTCCCGTGGTGCGCGCCGATGCGAACCGATGTTACCGCACGCGAGCGCAGATATTCTTGCGCTATATTCATCTCGATCGGGCCGCCCTGACCCCAGTGTTCAAGGGCTGCCCAAACCGCGCGGGCCAACAACTCGTGGCGCCTCCAAACAGCCTCCAACCCCTCCTCGCTTAGCAACATGTCCAACGCTTCACGTAATCCATATAGATGCTGAACGGGGGCAGTTCCGTCGAACTTGCGGAAAAACTCCGGCGCGTTGACGCGCGGGTTCCAATCCCAATAAGGCGTTACCATGTTGGCCTTGTTATGGGCCGCAGTCGCCCGTTCGTTGAACCAAACGAAGCTAAGACCGGGGGGTGTCATCAGCCCCTTTTGACTGCCGGCGATGGCCACATCAACGCCCCAAAGGTCCATCTCAAACGGATCACAGGCCATTGAGGCGATGCAGTCCACCATCAACAACGCCGGATGAGAACAGGCATCAAGGCACGCGCGAAGGGCGGCAATGTCGTTGCGAACCGAGGTTGCTGTATCGGTATGTGTTGCCAATACCACCTTGATTTCATGAGATTTATCGGTCTTCAATGCATCTGAAAGCTGATTGATATCTATGCCAGAACGACGCCCGAAATCAAGCAAATCCACCCGCGCGCCCAATGCAGCGGCAGCATCCCGCCAGCCGTGGCCAAACGCTCCGGTCGCCAGCGCCAACACGCGATCTCCACGACTGAGCACGTTGCAAAGCGACGCCTCCCAAGCGGAATGTCCATTGCCGATATAGATCGCGACGGCATTTTTGGTGCGGGCAACAGCGCGCAGATCGGGGTAAAGCGTGTCCGTTAGGTCGTGCAACGGGCCCTCGTAAATGTTGGGCGAGGGGCGATGCATTGCGTTTAGCACCCGCTCTGGTACGACCGACGGGCCGGGGATCGCAACGTAAGTTCGTCCGAAATTCAAGGTCATGGGGAAGGCTTTCTCATTCAAAAAATACAACGGCATGCTCGCAGGATTTTCGCGAAGTACAAGAGGTCAATTCTTGCGATCCAGCCCGGTTTGCATAAGTGTGATCCACGCCATCTTTGCGCTGGCGATCTGCTTGTTTTGGCGCGGGTTCTGCGCTAAAGCCTGTGTCTGAGCAGGTCTGCCAAAACGCGCCATGACCTGCCTCAACCGCAAAGGACAAACCTGATGGCGCGCCTGCCTGATACAGCTAAATCCCGGCCCGGCCTGCATTTCGCGCGCTGGCTGTGGCGCTCTTATTTTCGACAACATTGGGCGATCATCATTGTCGCCTCGGTGTTTATGGTGGTTGAGGGCTCCTCGCTTGGCGCGATCAGCTATATGGTTCGTCCGATGTTTGACACCGTGTTTGTTTCGGGCAACGTCGAGGCCATTATCTGGGTAGGAACGCTTATTTTCGGCGTATTTTTTGCGCGCTCGATCACCGGTTTTGGCCAACGGGTTTTGATGGCCTATGTCGGGTTGAAGGCCTCTGCTCAAATGCAGGTAGACCTTGTTCGCCATTTAATGACGCTCGACAGTGTGTTCTTTCAGGACAATGCTCCCGGCGCATTGATCGAGCGGGTTCGCGGGGACACACAGGCCATTCAGGTCGCGTGGTCCATCGCGATTGCCTCGCTCGGTCGCGACATCATCTCGTTGATAACCCTGCTCGCGGTTGCCGCCTCGATTGACTGGGTCTGGACCATGATCGCCCTCGCCAGCATCCCGATTTTGGTGTTTCCGGTGATGATCTTGCAAAAAATTATTCACAAATCCACGCAAAAAGCGCGGGCGGCGGCGGCGGTGATCTCGACCCGGCTCGACGAGATTTTCCACGGGATGAACCAGATCAAGCTTAATACGCTGGAGGATCAACAAGACAAACGTTTTGCCAAAACCTTGGACGGTTTTGTGCGCGCGCAGGTTAAATCGCAAGCGGGGAGCGCGGGCGTTCCTGCCCTGATGGACATCGTCGCTGGCCTTGGATTTTTCGGGGTGCTGGTTTATGGCGGTATTCAGATCATGGACGGGCAGAAAACCATCGGTGAATTCATGAGCTTTTTCACCGCGATGGCCCTGATATTTGAGCCGCTCAGACGGCTGGGAAATACCACGGGCATATGGCAGGCAGCCAAGGCAAGCCTTGAGCGACTTTATGCGATTTTTGAACAAAAGCCCGGGATTTTAAGCCCGGCAAACCCTGTTGCGAGCTCAAACAAGCTCGGTCGCGGTGATATTCGGTTGAGCGCTGTGTCATTCAGCTATGGGGACCAGCCGGTGCTCGATAACATCAGTTTTGTTGCTGAGGCCGGTAAAACCACTGCGCTGGTTGGGGCCTCCGGCGCGGGGAAAAGCACTGTTTTCAACGTGTTGACGCGCTTGATCGAGCCGACCTCAGGGGACGTATCTGTCGGTGGCGTTACTGTCTCGTCCCTGAACCTCGCCGATTTGCGGCGGCTTTTCTCTGTGGTTTCACAGGATTCAGCGCTGTTTGACGAGACCATGCAAGACAACATTCTGCTCAGTCGTCCCGATGCCAGCGACGAGCAGCTTGCGGCGGCGGCGGATGCGGCTTTTGTGACCGAGTTTTCGCAAAAAATGCCGCTGGGCCTTCAGACCCCTGCCGGGCCGCGTGGCTCCAACCTGTCTGGCGGTCAGCGTCAGCGTGTGGCAATTGCGCGGGCAATTTTGCGCAATTCGCCGATTTTGTTGATGGATGAGCCGACTTCGGCGCTTGATGCTCAATCGGAAGCTGCCGTCCAAAAGGCGCTTGATGGACTCTCTGATGGGCACACCACGCTGGTTATTGCCCATCGTTTGGCAACAATTCTGCATGCTGACAAAATCGTCGTCTTGGATAAAGGGCAAGTGGTTGATCAAGGCACACATAAGGAGTTGCTGGCGCGAGGTGGCCTTTACGCTAGCCTTTACAAACTGCAATTTAGCGACTGAACGCCCGGTCGCGCACCTATTTGTCGTATTTTGACGCGAGTTTTTCGGGTGATGCCCCGGCAAAATATCGCGATAAAGTCCAAAGGTTGCGTGCGCCGCGCCAAAACCAGCCGTCGCGCAAAAATTTGTCCGCGTTGGTGCTGGCGGCGGAACTTAGCAGGCGAATTTTGCCATACAACGCACGTGCAATCGCAACATCCTCCATCAGCGGAATATCTTGATACCCACCTAAGTTATTGTAAAGGCGTCGTGAAATAAGTAGCCCCTGATCGCCATATGGCAGGTGCAACACGTGGCTGCGCAGATTGGCCCAGCCAGCCACGATCATTGGACGCAGGCCCGAGTGGCAAAACTTCAGGCGAAAACAGGCGGCTTGATCGGGGTGGGTGGTGATGTGAGCAAGAACCTCGTGGCTCCAGTTTTCGCTTAGGCTCGTGTCAGCATGCAGAAATAAAAACCAAGGGGCCGAGGCGTATTGTGCCCCGTTTGCCAACTGCCCCCCCCGGCTTTTCTCGCTGGTGATCAGGCTTGCGCCCAGTTCGTCAGCCAAGGTCGAGATTTGATCGCTCGATCCACCATCGCTGAAAATTAGCTCGCGGATCAATCCGGCCTCAAGCCCTTCAAACAGGCTTGCGACCGTTGTCGGCAAGCTGCTCGTGGCGTTCAGCGTGGGGATGATGACACTGATCGGTGCGCGCATTTGAGGGTCTGGTCCTGTGAACGATTTTCTACCTATACCCTCTGTTACACCGCCGCGCGACCGCTATATTAGAGGTACACAGGAGCAATCAAAGGCTGCGATATGAGCGAGCAAAGAACGGTATTTTCAATTTTCGGCGACGACCGGATCGGGTTTTTGCAAGGCCTCGTGACCAACGATGTCAACGATCTTGGCGATGGGTTGACCTATGCCGCGCTTTTGTCGCCGCAGGGTAAATACCTGTTTGATTTCTTGCTGTTTCAACGAGACGAGACAGTTTTTCTTGACGTGATGGCAACAGCGGCACAGCCACTTGCCAAACGACTGGCGCTTTACAAGCTCCGCGCCGATGTGGAGATCAAGGAGACCAGCCTCAAGGTTTCTCGGGGGGTGGGCAAAATGCCCGCGCAGGCGATGAGCGACCCGCGCCATCCGGCACTTGGCTGGCGAGTTTACGATCTACAATCGCTGGACCTCGCACCAATTGACTGGGTGAAAATCAGGGTCGATAACCTGATCCCCGAGACTGGAATTGAGCTGGTCTCTGGCGAAAGTTACATCCTTGAGATGGGTTTTGAGCGTTTGAGCGGCGTCGATTTTCGCAAAGGTTGCTATGTTGGCCAAGAGGTTACCGCGCGCATGAAGCATAAGACGGAACTGAAAAAAGGGCTGGCCTTGGTCGCGATTTTAGGCGAGGTGACGCAAGGTGGCGAGATCATTGCCGACAGCAAAACCGTTGGGCGGCTCCACACGATTTCGGGCAACCGCGCGATTGCATATCTGCGATTTGACCGCGCGACCGCCGAGATGAAAAGTGGGTCGGCTGTCTTGAGCGTTATTTAGCGCCCGCGAATAATCTTGGCGAACCCGTCAAATGCGGCCTCATTTGCGGCGATCATGTGCCCGTCTTCAAGGATATTTTCACCCTTTTCGAGCGGTTCGCTCAGCCCTCCGGCCTCTTTGATCAGCAGCAGACCGGCGGCGATGTCCCATGCTTTGAGGTTGCGTTCCCAAAACCCATCATAACGACCAGCGGCCACATATGCCAGATCAAGCGCGGCTGCGCCCCAACGGCGTACCCCCGCGCAAACCGGTAGAATTCTCGCAAGGTCTTGCAATGTTTCGGGTAAATCGGCGCGGCCGCCAAAAGGCAGCCCGGTGGCGAAAATCATCTCTATCATGGTTTTGCGCGACGAAACCCGCAAGCGACCGTCGTTTAACCAGCAACCACCACCTTTTTCGGCGGTAAATATCTCGTCCTTGACCGGATCAAAAACCACTGCGGCGACGATCTCGCCCTTGTGTTCAAGCGCTATTGAAACGGCCCAATGTGGCAGACCATGCAGGAAATTAGTGGTGCCATCCAGAGGATCGACGATCCAGCGACGGGTGGGGTCTGCGCCCTTTACCTCCACGCTTTCCTCTGCCAGCCAGCCATAATTCGGGCGCGCTTCGGTCAGTTCTTCTCGAATAATCTCTTCGGCCTTAAAATCTGCGCGCGAGACAAAATCACCAGCGCCTTTCATGGACACTTGCAGCTTTTCGACCTCACCAAAATCGCGCATCAGGCCGCGCCCCGCCTTGCGGGCGGCTTTGATCATGATGTTAAGATTTGCGCTTGCCTGTGCCATCGGCTGACCTCTTTTGAGAACTCCAAGCCTGCTCTATAAGCTGCCAATTGGTTGCCGCCAAGGGCCAAATAACTAGCTGCGTCGTTGCAGTTTCGGCGGTTCGGTTCGCGCCAGCCGGATCAGATGCGACATGAACGGTTGCGACGTATCCTCAACGCGCGTTGCGGCATATAGTCGTTTGGTGATGCCGTTTGCGGTCAGTGGTCGCGTGATGTAATCGTGCTGATAGCGGCTATCGCGCACCACCCAGTCAGGTAAAACCGAAACCCCTCGGTTGGAGGCGACAAGCAGCATGATCACGGCGGTCAACTCAACTTGGCGCATGGATTTCGGCTCGACCTTGGCCGGGGTCAGCAATTGAGTGAACACATCAAGCCGGGTTTTGTCCACCGGATAGGTTATCAGGGTTTGATCGCGAAAGTCGGCGGCTTCGATGAAGGGCTTTTCGGCCAGTTTATGGCTGGATGCAGCAACGAATATCGGCTCATAATCAAACAGGGGTGAAAATTCGACCCCAGGAATATCCTCGGGGTCAGACGAGATTACCAGGTCAACTTCTTCGCGTAGCAGTGCTGGCAATGCATCAAAAGCGAGGCCGGGGCGGATATCCACATCGACATCTGGCCATGCGCGGCGAAACAGTTCCAATACCGGGAAAAGCCATTCAAAGCAGGCGTGGCATTCGATGGCAATATGCATGCGACCCGATTTGCCGGCAAGAATATTACTAAAATCTTCTTCAAGCTGGGCCATTTCTGGCAGTATTCGCTCCGCCAGCCGCAGCATTTTCATGCCAGCCGCCGACAGCTTCAGTGGCTTGGACCGGCGCACGAACAGATCCAACCCGACATGGTCTTCCAAGCCCTTGATTTGATGTGATAAAGCGGACTGGGTTACATTTAAAACCTCTGCTGCGCGGGCTAACCCTCCGGCCTCATGGATGGTTTTGATGCTGCGAAGATGCCGAAACTCCAGATACATGTTCGATTTTGCTCATAATGATGTTGAAGAATATGAATTTGTCTCACATTCCAAACTGTGAAACAAGGGGGCAGCCAAGCAATCGGAGCAAACATGTCGAGCATCAAGCCAAATATCTCTTTTGAGTTTTTCCCACCGCAATCGCTGGAGGCCAGCTTCCGCCTCTGGGAGGCTGTGCAGATGCTTGCGCCGCTCGCCCCGAGTTTTGCCTCCGTTACTTATGGTGCGGGCGGCTCAACCCGTAAGCTGACCCATGAGGCGCTTGGCACGTTGGTCAAGCATTATGGTCTGAATGTTGCCGGACACCTGACCTGCATAAACGCGACCCGTTCGGAGACTTTGGCAATTGCAAACAGCTACGTCGAGGCCGGCGTTAACGAAATCGTCGCCCTGCGCGGAGATCCCCCCAAGGGGCAGAGCAGTTTCCAACCCCATCCAGACGGGTTCAACAGCTCCGTTGATTTGGTTCGCGCGCTGGCGGAGACCGGAAAATTCCATATTCGCGTGGGCGCATATCCCGACCGTCATCCCGAGGCGCGCGATGACGACGCGGATATCATTCATCTCAAGCGCAAATTTGATGCGGGTGCTGACAGTGCCATCACTCAATATTTTTACGACATTGAAAGTTTCCTTCGATTTAGGGATCGGTGCGCGGCAGAGGGAATCAACGGCAAGATCATTCCCGGTATTCTGCCAATAGAAGATTGGGAAAAGGTTAAAAAGTTTTCCAAACGCTGCAATGCAACCCTACCCTCGTGGATGGATGATGCGTTTGCCAAAGCCAAGCGTGACAAGGTCGAAGATTTGTTGTCGATCTCGATCGCGACTGAGCTTTGCTCGGATTTGATGGATGAAGGTGTAGAAGATTTGCATTTTTACACGCTCAACCGACCACATCTGACCCGCCAGATTTGCAAAGCTCTTGGTATTGAGCCTTCGCAAACCCTTAAAAAGGTCGCCTGACTTCGATGTTAGTGCCGGCGTTTTAGGCGCGCTCGGCGTATTCCATCGTTTCAGTGTTTACGATGATAGCCTCATCCTGACCAACAAAAGGAGGCACCATCACTCGTACGCCGTTATCCAGCACGGCTGGTTTAAAGCTGTTCGCTGCCGTCTGGCCTTTGACCGCCGGTTCCGTCTCAACCACGGTACAGGTAACTTTTTGCGGCAGTGCGGCGCTGAGTGCCTCGCTCTCGTGATATTCGATCTTGATGGTCATCCCATCTTGCAAAAAGGGTCGCCGCTCCCCCAGAATATCTGAGGGCAGTTCGATTTGCTCATATGTTTCGGTGTCCATGAACACCAACATACCATCATTTTCGTATAAAAATTGCTGGTCCTTTTGCTCCAGCCGCACCTTTTCAACCTTGTCGGCGGCGCGAAACCTTTCGTTCAACTTGCTGCCGTTGCGCAGGTTTTTCATCTCGACCTGGGCGAAAGCCCCGCCTTTTCCCGGTTTCACATGCCCGACCTTAACGGCGATCCACAGACCGTTATTGTGTTCCAGCACATTGCCGGGGCGAATTTCGTTGCCGTTGATCTTGGGCATATCAGTAAAACCTTACCATTTGGTTGATACTCGTCGGGCTGCACCTATATAGGGCACAGATTAGGCTGGCAAGCAACGACGGCGATATACAAGATTCGGCGCGAGCTATGCACTCAACGCATGGGTGGTATTCCGTAATTGCACACCCGAATCGCCACAAAATTGTCATATTGCAGGCCAAGCCAAAAAGACAAGAGCAAAATGAAAAGGACGACGTATGTACGATTACGTTGATGCGACCGCCTATTCCAACGACCAAGGCTCACGCGCGCGCAAATTATTTGCCGCCGTTGTGTTGGCCGCGCTGGACGATGCGATTGCGGATGATAAAAAATACGGTAACGGCCCCGAAGTGATCGCCCGCTGGGCGCGCTCGCGCGATGGACGTGAAGTTTTGATGTGCTCGGGCATTGATCCCAACGAACGCTGCGTCAAGGGTATGATGGAGTTTGTTGGCCGTGGTGTTCGCACATCGGTCGCCCTGTCTCGCGAGGAAAGCGAGCGGCAACATCAGGCCAAAGCGGCCTAAAGCTTCAACTAGGATTTTCCACTTGAAAAGCGGGCCGCAGCGATGGGGTCCGCTTTTCGCTTTCCCTCAGGTAGGTTTCGGTTTTACCCGTCTTGTGGCAACCGCCTGCTGCGGGTCCTCGGGCCAAGGATGTTTTGGATAGCGCCCGCGCATATCCTTTCGCACATCCTTATAGGAGCTTTGCCAAAAGCCCGGCAGATCGGCGGTCGTTTGGACCGGTTTTCGTGCAGGCGACAAAAGTTCTATCAACAGAGGTGTTCGGTTCGGGCCGACCGTCGGATGGATGGTCAGGCCAAACATCTCTTGCAATCTGACCGAAATCATTGGCGGCTCATGGGCGTAGTTGACCACGAGCTTGGTGCCGGTTGGTGCTAGAACTGAGGCAGGGGCCTCTTGCTCAAGCGCCAATTTTTGATGCCAGTCAAGCCGCGCCAGCAGGGCGGATTTGAGGTCTATCGATTTTAGATCAGCGATTTTCCGGCATGTCCCCAAGTAAGGCGCAAGCCAGTTTTCCAGATTGGCCATCAGACCGGATTTCGAGAAATCAGGCATGTCAGCTTTACGCGCGCGCATCCATTCGACGCGCGAGATCAACAATTTTGCCTCAGATGAAAAGTTTAGCACCTCAAAGCCAAGATCGTGAATACCGTCGATCATGGCGTTGGCAAGCAGGTTTTTCGGACAATCGTTCCAGTGTTGATCGCTGAGTATCAACGCGCCGAACACCTCTTGCAATCGAGGGGTCACCTCGCGGGTTCGCGCGCTCCATTCGCATATCTGGCGTGTGATGATTTGCGCGCGGAAAACTGCGCGAAACTCGGCTTCATCAAGCGCGGCGGCAAGGCGAATTTTGGCCTCTTGCCGGTCTCCGTCTAAATCGCATGCCACTATCAGTGGACTGTGGCCAAGAGGGTCGTCGGGCGCAAATACCGCTCCCTTTCCGCCGGATAAGATGTAGCGGGGGGCCTCTCCCTTTCGCCGTTTGCCGATCCGGTCGGGGTATGCCAGTGCCGCCATTCCGCCAGCGCTGAGGGGCGGATTGCGGCGGGGGATCAGCGTTCTTTCGTTGGACATAACGATATTGCGCATCGGTCTGTTGACGCGCAACGAATGATTGGCCTCAAATTGTTTCGGGTCTTTCAGGGCCTCCAGTCTTAGGGAGATATCAGCGGGCATCGGGTAGAGGTCAGAGATCAGAATGTCTCGCTCGCTCAATAGCGAGGCCATTTTCACCGCGTCCCTTCCACCGGTCAAAACCATATGAGCCAGCCGCGGATGCAGCGGTTGCGCCGCCATTTTTCGCCCATGTTCGGTGATTATACCGGCCTGATCTAGCGCGCCAAGTGCTTGTAAAAGGGTTTGGGCGCGGTTGATCGCTTTGAGGTTTGGCTGGTCCAAAAACTTCATATTCGTTGGGTCTTGCGATCCCCACAACGCGATTTCCAACACCAAAGGTGCGAGATCAGCATTTAATATCTCCGGAGGCGCGAAGGCTGCAAGGCTTCCTTCTTCAGCCTCAGTCCAGAGCCGAAAGCAAATTCCCGGAGCAGTCCGCCCGGCGCGACCACGCCGCTGGGTCGCTTCGGCCTTGGTGACACGCTCGGTGACCAGACGCGACATGCCCGAGGCCGGATCGAACCTCGCGCGCCGGGCAAGACCCCCGTCAATGACAACTGTCACGCCTTCAATGGTCAACGATGTCTCGGCGATAGAGGTTGCCAGCACAATCTTGCGCCCATCAGATATGGGTGCAATTGCCTGACGTTGCGCTTTGAAATCTAGCGCGCCATAAAGCGGATGCAAGTGGCAGTCTGGCGGTAAATGCGGACCAACTCTCGCGGCAACGCGCCTAATTTCGCCCTCACCGGGCAGAAAGACCAACACCCCGCCGCGAGTGCATGAGACCGCCTCGCAGATCAACTCGGTTAGCGCGGCCTCAAAATGTGGTGCCCGCTGGCGTGGTTTTTTCCACGGCCTTTCAAGCCAGCGGGTTTCCACCTTATAGCTGTCCCCACGCGACGTTATGATTGGCGCATCCCCCATCAGTTTTGACACAGGACCCGTATCAAGCGTTGCTGACATCACCAAAAGAAGCAGGTCCGGGCGCAAAACTTCGCGCAGTTCCAAACACAAAGCCAGCCCCAGATCCGCCTGTAAAGAGCGTTCGTGAAACTCGTCAAATATCACCATGCCAATCCCCGGAAGTTCCGGGTCGGATTGGATCATTCGGGTTAATATTCCCTCCGTAATAACCTCAATTTTGGTCTGCTCGCTGACCCGTTTCTCTCCCTTTATTCTGTAGCCAACCGTTTGGCCGACCGTCTGCCCCAAAGTGCTGGCCATTCTTTCGGCAGCAGCGCGCGTGGCGAGTCGACGCGGTTCTAATATCAAGATGCGTCCGCACACTAGACCCGCCGCGCAGACCTCCAACGGCACACGCGTGGTTTTACCCGCACCCGGTGGTGCCTCCAGAACAGCCTGCCGACAAGCAAACAGAGCAGCCAAAAGCTCGGGCAAGACGGCATCGATGGGCAGATCAAAGGCCAAGGTAATCTTTTCAGTCTAGGGTTACTCAACAAATACTAACATTTCGTAACTGGCGAGCAAAAGAGCAAACAATTACCAGAGTTCGCGACTTCTTGTCTGCGGCCCCGCAATTTTTCGCGCAAATTTGACCAGCCCTATTGAAGTTCCCAGAACTCGCGACTAAACACGCGAACGTTCTTTACCGAACATGCGGAGAGGTGCCAGAGTGGTCGAATGGGGCGGTCTCGAAAGCCCAACAAACAGTTGTACTTTCAATGACTTAGATTAAAAGTTAGACACGATATAGCCCGAACATAGGGTGAAAGTGTCTAACTAATGTATCTCGTAACCACCCTCATGGGTAGGCACCTTTGGAGGGTCAATCTCCCGTTGGCGAAGAAGCGATAGGCGGCTTTCGTGTTCGCCCAATCCTGAAACGCCGTGGGCAGGGATTTTCCCGGCCGCTCACTGATCGCCGCCATGATCGCACCAAGGCGGCGGTTCAGCCGCGCACCGTCCAGGCCACATTCCAAGATCTCTTCACTCACCCAACTCTGTCCCATAGCTGCACCTGTTCGATTGAAGATGCCAGAGAACGAATCACGAAAGATTCCTCGTGATCAAGCCAAAAAAAGAGGGCGCTAATACTTGTGGGTAACTTCAAGATCATACGACCCAACTCAGTTTATGTTTGATTTGAATCAATGAAGTCACTGACTTTCCGGTATAGAGAATCGATTGCGCGTTGTCGTTTGCGGCGCGGCTGGCCTATCAAAGTTAATGCCTTTGTGATCAGTTTCAAGATAATGCGTCGACGCAAACAGCATAGAATAAGGCGCGTGCGACGCCGTTTGGTCTATGTGCCTTTCAAGGCAAAGCGCGGAGTTGCAAACATTCTTCGGCCTTTGGCCAAAATATGGAGCGACAAAAAATGAAAAACTTACTCAGCTCGGCTGCAGCGCTTGCGTTCGTAGCGTTTGCCTTGCCAACATTTGCTCAGGATAGTACCGCAGCGATGGATATCTACAACGACAACTGCGCCATTTGCCACGGAAACAAAGGCCAAGGATATTCCAAGGACGTTGTTCCAGATGGAGCCGTGCTCATCCACAAACTGGCTGGTGACTCGGCTTACTGGGATTTCGCGGTCTTCAAGACAGCCGTCATGGATGGTGTGGACGACAAAAAGCGTCCAATGAGGGTTATGCCGGTATTTGGAAAGACCGGCCTCTTCGAGCCTAAGGGCCAGATGCTGACCGATGACGACCTGAAAAACATTCAGGCATATATGAGGACCTTCGGGCCTGAGGAATAATAGTATTGCCGGTTAAATAACGAAAGCCTGCTCCGTCTCCGGAGCGGGCTTTTTACGGGGCGAAAGAGCAAAGCGCTTTTCCGTCCCCATTGCGTTAAGACGTTGTGGCCATCGATTCTTTTTCGGGATCTCTGTCAGTGTATTTGTAAAACCAAAGCTGATACATCGAAACGCACCATTGGAATGCAAAACTCGTCCCCATCAGACCTCCGCTGAAGATGATGATCCAGGCAAACTGGGGGTTCAGCTTGGTCAGGTACCAGGATCCGATATCCGTGATCATCATCAGAAAAGGGATCACGATCACGACCGATTTGAACCACACTGGGCGTATATACGCATGGCTGAAGATCATTCCCAGAATAAAGAAGATAAATGTCATACCAAACAAGTGAATATGCGAAACTCTGACCAGCTTAGCAAGACTCATCCCCGTGTCGGGCTTGGCAAACTCGGCGAACGCCTCAAAAGAGCTGAACTTTGGAGCTCCCGGCTCGCTGCCGTTGTGGCAGCGCATGCAGCGGTATTCGACAATCGGTTTAATGGTTTTTTCGTACTCTTTCTTGTCAGCGCCATCAGCTGCCCAGTCCATAATTAGGCGGCGTTCTCTTGACGGTGCATTGGCCGACATTTTTCCCAACAACGCGATCTGAAGTGGGTTACTAGCAAGATTGCCTCCATAGGCGATGGCAATGTCGTTCGCGTTGATTCCGGATTTCCCGTCAAGTCCAGCATGGGTCTCATAGACTTGGATCATAGCGAAGATATAACCAATCCCAAGCGTAATCAGCGTTGCCGTGAAAAGCGTTCGCAAGCTCCACGGAAATTCGCTGAAGTGAAAAAACATTCTGTGGGTAGGTTGCATGATGACCTCGTTCTATAAAATTACTATTGTATGAGACCTCTGCATAGCATCATGTTTAGCGCTTTGTGGGCATTTCAAGGCCTTTTAGCCAGAGGTCAGCAGATATTTCTGGACATTTTGCCGCACTTATCCTGTGGCTGCCACCGAACCAAAACTTCCATTATCAGTATGTTGCTTAATTTAGAAAAGGGGGCTGACCCAGATAACTCAAAAAAGGGGTTATCATGGGCGGTATGCGAAAGAGTCGTTTAAGCCGTTACAAGCAGGATTAAGCCGTTACAAGCAGGATCGCCTGACAGAGTATTTTGTCTCGGGTTCGACCGCCAGAACTGCGGCCAGTTTGTGCGGTGGGTAGTGTCTCGAAAGTGGTGGAAATTGATTTTGGCACCTCCGACCATGGTGAGTTTTGCGCCGGTCAGGCGGCTTGGTCAAGGGGGTCGGTGGCGATGGGCTGAGACAGGGTTTCTCAGCCGTCGACTTTTCGCATGATGATCTGCCCCGAGGTCATCAGCGCCCAGAGCAGCATTAGCACGGTCTCGGCGCACAGCAACACCGTTTGGATATTAACGCAGCGGCGGAATGCCTCGTTGAGACGCTCGATTGCATTTGTGGTCCGGGCCGATTTCCATTGGTGTGTCTTACGTCAGCGCTCGTGGGACAGATTTAAGGTTTAGCTAACGGAGAATTTCTGGTTCATCGTAACCTTCAAGGAGTGAAGATGAACAAGAAATCCGGAACAAGCAAAGCTGCGGCTGATAAGCTGGCCAAGAGCATTCGCCGCACTATGCCGTCGCGAAGGTACACCATCCACGGCCTTCGATATTATGCTGCTCACCAGCTTGCAGAATCCGGTTGCACTGACGCTCAGATTGCGGCAATTACAGGCCACAAGAGCGTTGAAATGGTAGCCAAATATTCACGGAAAGCAGCCCAAAGAAGCCTTGCTAGAGCTGCTCAAGAGAAACGAAGTGTCTAACTAAGTGTCTAACTTTTCAACACCGTAGAAGACGACCCGATTTTATTCAATGAAATCAACGCCGGAGAGGTGCCAGAGTGGTCGAATGGGGCGGTCTCGAAAACCGTTGAGCCTTCA
>CAYPUW010000018.1:0-16277 GCA_964413925.1 uncultured Rhodobacter sp.
GCAAAGGCCCCGCGCCCCGGAATTTGGATATTCCGCTGGCTGTGTGGCTGGACAAAACAACAATTAAACTCGGATAAGGGAGGCATAAATGGCCGGAATTCCCCACGATCATTACGAGCCTAAAACTAGGTTCGAGAAATGGCTTCACGAGCGTCTGCCTATTGTCAGTCTGCTTTACACCACCATGACCATTCCCACGCCCAAAAACCTTAACTGGATGTGGATTTGGGGCGTTGTGCTGGCATTTGCGCTGGTGTTGCAAATCATTACCGGCATTGTGCTGGCGATGCATTACACGCCCAATGCAAGCATGGCGTTTGACTCGGTTGAGTTCATCATGCGGGATGTAAATGCAGGTTGGGCGCTTAGATATCTGCACTCAAACGGCGCGTCGCTGTTTTTCTTTGCAGTCTATTTGCACATCTTCCGGGGGCTTTATTACGGATCGTATAAATCCCCGCGCGAGGTGACCTGGATCATCGGCATGCTGATTTATTTTGTAATGATGGCGACCGGCTTTATGGGGTATGTGCTGCCTTGGGGCAACATGTCCTTCTGGGGGGCCACGGTTATTACCGGCCTGTTCGGGGCAATTCCCGGCATTGGTGACACGCTGCAAACCTGGCTTTTGGGCGGGCCTGCGGTTGATAATGCCACGCTCAATCGATTCTTCTCGCTGCATTATTTGCTGCCATTCGTTCTGGCGGCTCTGGTTGTGGTTCACATCTGGGCGTTTCACACCACGGGCAACGGCAACCCTACGGGTGTCGAGGTTCGTCGCGGCTCTAAAGCCGAGGTCAAGAAGGACACGCTGCCGTTCTGGCCTTACTTTGTGGTCAAAGACCTGTTTGCGCTTAGTGCCATTCTGACGGTGTTCTTTGTGTTGGTCTATTTCATGCCCAACTATCTGGGTGCGCCGGTGAACTATGTCCGCGCCAACCCGCTATCGACGCCGGCCGAGATTGTACCCGAATGGTATTTCTTACCGTTTTACGCCATTCTTCGCGCGTTTACGTCGGATGTCTGGGTGGTGCAGATCGCCAGCTTCCTGACGGGCGGCATTCTTGACGCCAAGCTGTTTGGTGTGATCGCCATGTTCGGCTCTTTGGTTGTCGTGGTGCTGGTTCCTTGGCTTGACACATCAAGCATCCGCTCCGGCAGGTATCGCCCGAGCTTCAAGTGGTGGTTCGCGCTATTGGTGCTCGATTTCATTGTCCTGATGTGGGCGGGAGCCCGACCTGTCGGAGGTCTCGTTCCCGTCATTTCGCTGATCGGAGCAACCTACTGGTTCGCCTATTTCCTCGTCATCCTGCCGCTATTGGGTGTGATGGAAAAACCCGATCCACGACCTGCAACGATCGAGGAAGATTTCGATTCCCATTACCCCCCCAAAGACGCCTCAGCGTCTGCGGCTGAATGATTGAAAGAGGACAGACGAGATGATCAAGCATAGCATACTCGCAGCACTCGTTGCATTTGGCTTTAGCACGAGCTTTGGTATTGGCGTTGCCGTTGCGGCGGAGGACGGCAAGGTCGTGGACTTTCAGTTCTCGTTCGAAGGCCCTTTTGGCAAGTTCGACCCCAAGCAGTTGCAACGCGGTTTGCAGGTCTACACCGAGGTGTGTTCCGCATGCCACGGCCTTAATCTGGTAGCGTTCCGCAATTTGAGCGATGCCGGCGGGCCGGAAATGTCGGTGGATCAGGTCAAGGCTTTTGCCAAGCTGTTCGAGGTTCCCGATACCAGCGACGGGGCCGAGCCGGGCGATACACGCCCTGCGATCCCTGCGGATAACTTCCCCTCGGTGACCAGTGCCGGTGCGCCTGATCTGAGCCTGATGGCCAAGGCGCGCGCCGGGTTCCACGGCCCTGAGGGTACGGGTTTGAACCAGCTTTTCAAAGGTATGGGTGGGCCGGAATATATCGCCTCCATCCTGACCGGCTTTACCGGCGAGGAGAAAGAGCAAGCGGGCACGACCCTTTACGGAAACACCGCGTTTCCCGGTGGCTGGCTGTCGATGCCGCCGCCGCTTGAGGATGGCGCGGTTGATTTTCGTCAGGGCAACAAGAACGATGTTCGGGCTATGTCCAAGGATGTTTCGGCGTTCCTGATGTGGACCGCAGAGCCGAAGATGATGGTGCGCAAGAAGACCGGCTTTCTGGTCGTTGCCTTCATGATCCTTTTGACCACGCTGCTTTATCTGTCCAACAAGAAACTGTGGGCTGGGGTCAAGCGCAAGGATTGATGCGTCAAGCATAAGACTTTCAAAAGGGGCGCGATTGATTTCGCGCCCTTTTTACGTTCCGAGGTAGCGCGACAGGGCGGCTGGTGGATCAGCAAACAGCGCGTCGGTTTTAAGTGGAGGACGCGCCACGCCTTGGTCAACCAGCACGGTCATATGGGCGATCCGTTTGGCGTCCATCGGATCATGGGTCACCATCAACAAGGTCGATCCGGTGCGTGAGGCGATCTCGTCAACCAGATCGAGCATTTCGGCCTTGAGCGCGGGGCCAAGAGCCGCGAAAGGCTCGTCCAGCAGCAATAGCGGCTTTTTGCGCAACAACACCCGCGCCAGTGCGGCCCGTTGTGCCTGCCCACCCGAAAGGTTGGCCGGTTTGGCCTCGTCTTTGCCTTGCAGTCCGACCTGTTTTAGAACTGCCCTCACCGCCTCGCTTTGGCCGCTGGAGAGCTTGAGATCAGCCCGCACCCCCAGCCCGACATTTTGAAAAACCGTGAGATGGGGAAACAGGTTGTGGCTTTGAAACAGCAGGCTGACGGGGCGCTTGCCCGGCGCGAGCTTGGTCATGGGGACCCCGTCAAGCAGGATGTCGCCAGAGCTGGGCGCAACAAAGCCCGCAATTGCTGATAAAAGCGTGGTCTTCCCGCCACCCGACGGGCCGATAATGGCGATTTTCTGCCCCTTGGGTACGGACCAGTCAGCGCTCAGCGAAAAGCCGCCTTGCTGTATCTCAAGACGATCAAGCTTAAACATGCGCGCGCCCTCCACGATCAAAAATCCAAAAAAGCCCAAGGCTGAGGGCGACCAGCAACACGCCCGCCCCGCTCGCCGCCTCCATCTTATAGGCGGCCATCAGGCGATACATCATCAAAGGCAGGGTCGCGGCGTCGGGGTTGGCAAACAGCGCGACCACGCCGAGATCACCCATAGATAAAGCCGCCGCAAGCCCTGTCGCATATCCGGTCGAGCGGCGAATACGCGGCCACAGGATCGCGCGAAAATGGGCCGCGCCGGTTAGATCGAGACTGGCCGCAAGCAGCCCGAAATTGCGTTCGGTTTCGCGAATCGGTGGGATGATAATTCGCAAGGCAAATGGCAGGCTCATCAGCGCATTGACCAGCGCCGTCAGGGGCAAGGCCACGCGCGCGGGATCAAACAGCGGGAAAATCACGATGAATAATCCGGTGCCGATCACCATGGGCGAGGTGGCAATTGACAAATATCCCGCAGCCTCCAGCAGGCCCGCGCGGCGCTTATGCGCGCCTTCCAATCGCACCACGGCTATGCCCAGCGGCACAGAAAATCCCAGCGTCAAAACCGCCGCGCCAAGCGCCACTAGCACCGAGCGCAGCGCCGAAATATAGACCACCTGTGGCAGATCAAATACCGACACCGCGCCGCGCGCCGCGATCATAAGCAGCGGTAGCACCAAAAATATCGTGACCGCCAGCAACACCGACGCGTCACCAAGCCGATGCAGCCGCCCCTGACAATCCCAGCGCCGAATGGTGCGATCAAGCCCTGCGCCAAAGCCGCTCTGGCTGGTAAAACGCCACGCCAAATAGGCGGCGGCAAGACCAAGCGAGAGCTGCATCACAGCCAGCAATGCCGCCTTGGAGAGGTCAAAATCAAACCGAAACGCCTGATAAATCGCCAACTCCAGCGTGGTCGCGCGCGGCCCCCCGCCAAGCGCCAGCGCCACGGCGAAACTGGCGACACTCAGCAAGAAAACCGTGGCGAATATTCCCGGCAAAACCGCGCGCAGCATCGGGCGCTCCAGCCGTCGCGCCACATCGCGCGCGCGCATATCCAAGCTGGCAGCAAGGGCGAAATGTTCGCTCGGAATGGCGCTCCAACCTTGCAAGATCAGCCGTGTCGCCAGTGGCAGGTTAAAGAAAACATGCGCCAGCACCACGCCCTGAAAGCCATAGATATTGAGCGGCCCAAAGCCCAAGGGGGCGATCAGGGTGCTGATCAGACCGGCGCGGCCAAACACCGCCAGCAAGCCGAGAACGGCGACAATCACCGGCAGGATAAACGGCGCGCCCAGCAGCAGGATCAACGCGCGCCGCCCCCAAAACTGTCGCCGTGCCAAGGCGCGCGCGACCGGGATAGCCAGCAACGAGCTAAGCGCCGCCGACACCAGCGCTTGCGAAACCGTGAAGCGCAGAGCGGCATAATCAGACGCGCCCAATCCCGCGCCGCCGCGCGCATTGGTGGCAACGACCAGCAACGCCCCCGCGCTTACCGCCACCAGCAGGGCCGCAACCGCGATCCCTGCCAGCGTGAGCGGCCTTATTTGCTGAGCGCGGTCAGCCATTCGTCCAGCGCGTCCTTGCGCAAAGCCTCGGCCTGATCGGGGGAAAACAGCAACGCGTTTTCAGGCTTGATCGGCGTTTCAAACCCGTCCGGCAGACCACCTGCCGGCATCACTGCGGGATACATCCAGTTACTGGTGGGAATGATCGACTGAAACGCTGGTCCCATCATGAAGGCGAGGAATTTATCGGCCAGCGCTGGTTCTTTGCTTGCCGCCAGTTTGCCCGCAACCTCGATTTGCATGTAATGCCCCTCGCTAAATATCGCCGCCGCTTTGCTATCATCGCCCTCGGCAATCAGGTGGTAAGTCGGCGAGGTGGTGTAGGATAGAACCATATCAGCCTCGCCTGCCAGAAACATGCCATAAGCCTCGGACCAGCCCTTGGTGACGGTCAGGATATGCGGCGCGAGCGCTTGCCACATCTTGCCCGCCTGATCGCCATAAGCCGCCTTGACCCACATCAGCAAGCCAAGACCGGGGGTCGAGCTGCGCGGGTCTTCGATCACGATCTTGAGGCTGGCAGGGGCTGCGGCCAGCTCGGCAAAGCTGGTCGGCACATCCTTGAGCTTGGTTTTGTCGTAAACAAACGCGAAATAGCCCCAGTCATAGGGCAGGAACATCCGGTCTGACCAGCCGCCGGGAATATCGGTTTTGGGCAATGCCTGATCATAAGGCGCGAACAACCCCGTCGCCTTGGCCCGCGCGGTCAGGCTGGTATCAAGCCCGAGCACAACGTCGGCTTTGGAGCGCGCTCCCTCAAGCTGCACCCGCGCCAGCAAGGCCGCCCCGTCGCCAGCACCTGTGAAAACCAGATCGCAATCGCAGGTTTTCTCGAACGCGGCCTCGATCGCGGGACCAGGTCCCCAGTCGGAAATAAAGCTGTCGTAAGTGTAAACATTCAGCACGGGCTTTTGGCCTGCATTGGCACCATTGGCCAAAATAAACGCAAGTCCCGCAGCCATAAGAGCAGTTTTGATCATCAGATCCTCCATAAAGCTAAGGGCGCAAGAAAGGGTGAAGGACGCGATGTCGTCTACCTTCCCTCCGCCGGTATTGTCCGGTTCAGGTTCAACGGGTTTGCAAATCTGCTTCTCAGCCCTAAGGCTCCCCGAGGTGAGGCCAGCATACGAGACCGCGCCCTTTTCGCAAGCGCAAAAAGGCGGCTTGGCACCTGTCGGCTGTTCGGTGCATAAGGGGCAACAAGAAGGAGAGCGCGCAGATGTCCACCAACAGCTTTGGCCGAATGTTCACTGTGACCACTTGGGGCGAGAGCCACGGCCCTGCACTCGGGGCGACCGTGGATGGATGTCCGCCTAATATCTCGCTGACGGCGGCGATGTTGCAGCACTGGCTTGATCGGCGCAAACCGGGGCAGAACAAGTTCACGACGCAGCGACAAGAGGCGGATCGGGTGGAGATTTTGTCGGGTGTATTTGAGGGCAAGACCACCGGCATGCCGATCCAGTTGATGATCAAAAATACCGATCAACGCTCCAAAGATTATGGCGATATCGCCGAGAAATTCCGCCCCGGCCATGCCGATATCACCTATTGGCAGAAATACGGTATTCGCGACCCGCGCGGCGGTGGGCGTTCAAGTGCGCGCGAAACGGCGGCTCGGGTGGCGGCGGGCGGGGTCGCGCGCGAGGCGTTGCGCACGCTGCTGCCGGACCTTCGCATCATCGGCTATATGGTGCAAATGGGACCGCATAAAATTGAGCGCGCGAACATGGATATGGCCGAGATCGAGGCCAATCCGTTTTGGACCCCGGATGCTGGTGCTGCCGCGAAATGGGAAAGCTATCTCGGGGAGTTGCGCAAATCCGGCAACTCGGTCGGGGCGGTGGTTGAGGTGATCGCAACCGGCATGCCAGCGGGCCTCGGCGCGCCGGTTTACGGCAAGCTCGACACTGATTTGGCCACCGCGATGATGTCGATAAATGCCGTGAAAGCGGTGGAGATCGGCGCAGGCATGGGGGCTGCCGAGTTGACCGGCGAGCAAAACGCCGACGAGATTTCGATGGGTGATGACGGGCCAGAATACTCGTCAAACCACGCGGGCGGCATTCTTGGCGGTATCTCGACCGGACAGGATCTGGTGTGTCGGTTCGCGGTCAAACCGACCTCCTCGATCCTGATGCCACGGCGCACCATCACCAAATCGGGTCAGGCGACAGAGATCATCACCAAAGGTCGCCACGACCCTTGCGTCGGTATTCGCGCCGTGCCGGTGGGCGAAGCGATGATGGCCTGTGTGCTGCTTGATCATGTGTTGCTGCATCGCGGGCAGGTTGGCGAAAATCAGGGGCGGATTGGGTGAAACGCCAAGCATAGAAGGTCCGGCGCGGCGCGGCCTATCAGCCGGGTAGGATTTGTGCTTTCTGTTGGGTTTCATCGTGTAAAGTGTATCGAAACTATGACACCAAATCCTGATCCGTCGCTTTGGCCGCCTCGGTATTGGTCGGACGTTTTGACAACTGCACCGCCAAAATCCCGACGGTGACGATGGCGACGCCGATGAAATCTCGCAGGCTCATTTTTTCCCCCAGCAAGGCGGCAGCAATGGCCACGCCGAAAAACGGGTTGAGGAAGTGATAGGTGGCCGCGCGGGTGCTGCCGATGCGGCCGACCAGCAAGAACCATATCCACGTCGCCGCCAAACCCGGCACGAATATCGTATAGGCGAACGCCAACAGCAACTCTGGCGTCAGGGTGACATGCACGGTTTCAAATGCCAGCGCCGGGCCGATCAGGACAGCACTGCCGATCAGCATTTGCAAACCCACCACCATGACGATATTGCCGCCAGAGGAGGCTCCGCGCACCACAAGTGTGGCTACGGCCAAGGCCAACACGCCGATGCTGGCGATGATCAGGCCGACCATATCGGTGCTGCTGCCGTCAAAGCGACCACTCATGATCAGGGCCACCCCGGCAAAACCCGCGAACAGGCCCAATGTGCCGACAAGGCTCGTGCGTTCCTTGAGGAAAATCCAACTTAGCAGCGCCACCATTAGCGGCATGGTGCTGGCGATGATCGAGGCCAGCCCCGCGCCGATCCACTGCATCGCCATAAAGAACAGCCCCAGATACAGCCCGTTTTGACAGATGCCAAACACCACCGTGCTGGTCCATTGGGCGCGGGTGAGGCGCATGGATTGGCCCATCGCTTTGGCAATGGCGATGGCGAGAATACCCGTGATCAAAAAGCGCAGCGATAGCGTCGTCAGGGGTGGGGCTTGCTGCACGATGATGCGCGCGGAACTGAATGCGCTGCTCCACATCAACACGAAACTGATGCCCATGGCCGCTGATTTGAAATCCAAAAACGCTCTCCCCACCAAATAAAAAGGCCGCCCGTCAGGCGACCTTAATAGAGTTTGCCGTCAGGCATTAAGCCCTAAACGACCAAACACGAAATTATGTGTTGATAACGTCTTTCAACGCTTTGGCGATTGTGACCTTCACAACGCGGTCAGCCTCTTTTTCGAACTGCTCGCCAGTTGCGGGGTTGCGCACCATCCGCTTGGGACGATCGCGGCACATGAACTTGCCAAGGCCGGGAAGGGTCACGGCACCGCCAGCGGCGACTTCTTTTGACACGATCTCGGTAACGGCCTCCAAGGCGCGATTTGCTGTTGCTTTGTCGCTACCTGTTGCTTCTGCCAGAGCGGCAACAAGCTGAGTCTTTGTCATAGGTTTGTTCATTGTTCCATCCTGTAATTGTTATCGGACCTATAGTGCATGTTAGCCCTAGAGGTACATTGGCGGCATTTAACTAGATATTGCGGGGTAACTCAATCTTTTGTGTGCGAAAAATAAGGGCTTTCACCCGTTTTGCGCGATATTTTGCCGAGTTTTCGCCCCAAACCTCCCCTTAAAGGAAGGCGGTTTCCTCAAAACTGCGCAATTTTCGTGAATGTAGCCGCTCCAGCGGCATGTCGCGCAGCGATTCCATTGCTCGAATTCCGATCTGCAAATGCTTGGTTACTTGGGTGCTGTAAAACTCCGTCGCCATGCCCGGCAGTTTCAGTTCGCCATGCAGAGGCTTGTCGGAGACGCATAAAAGTGTGCCATATGGCACGCGAAAGCGAAAGCCATTGGCGGCGATGGTGGCGCTTTCCATATCGAGCGCGATGGCGCGCGATTGCGACAGGCGCTGCACCGGGCCGGATTGATCGCGCAGCTCCCAATTGCGGTTATCAATCGTGGCCACGGTGCCAGTGCGCATGATCCGCTTTAGATCATAGCCGGAATATTGCGTGACCTCGGCCACCGCCTCCTCCAATGCGATTTGGATTTCGGCCAGTGCAGGCACCGGCACCCAAAGCGGCAGGTCGTCATCCAGCACATGATCCTCGCGCAGATAAGCATGCGCCAGCACAAAATCGCCAAGGCTTTGGCTGTTGCGAAGACCGGCGCAATGGCCGAGCATCAGCCACGCATGGGGGCGCAGAACCGCGATATGATCGGTCGCCGTTTTGGCGTTGGACGGCCCGACCCCGATATTGACCAGCGTGATCCCGCCCCCATCGGCACGCTTTAAATGGAAGGCCGGCATTTGCGGGGTCAAGGCAGGCTCAGCCACCTTGTCGCCTGCGGTAAAGCTGAGATTGCCGGGGGTGACAAACTCGCAATAGCCGGAGGTCGGGTCAGCAAGTGCTGCCTCGGCAAAGCGCGCGAACTCGTCAACGTAAAACTTGTAGTTGGTGAACAAAACGTGGTTTTGGAAATGGGCCGGATTTGTTGCAGTATAATGCGAAAGTCGGGCCAGCGAGTAATCGACGCGCTGGGCGGTAAACGGTGCCAGCGGGCCGACGCCGTCAGTATCAGGCACCAAAAACCCGTTAACGATTTCATCATTGGTGGTGCTGAGATCAGGCACGTCAAACACATCGCGCAGCGGAAAATCAAAGCCGTTGCTGCTGGTGCCGGACAGATCAGTGTCGTCTTGCAGCGCGAAATGCACGGGGATTGGCGTCTTTGACGGGCCGATAGTGACGGGAACGCGGTGGTTCTCCATCAAAAGCGAGATCTGCTGCGTTAGGTAATCGCTGAACAGATCGGGTTTGGTGATGGTGGTGGAATAAGTCCCCGGCTCGGCCACATGGCCAAAGGCCAAACGGCTGTCCACATGGGCGAAAGACGAGGTGGTGATGATGATCTCGGGGTAAAATGCGCGATAGCGCGAGGTCGGGCGTCGACCGTTCAGGGTGGCTTGAAATTCGGTGCGCAGAAATTCTGTCGCCTCGTGATAGAGCAGTTTTAGCTGCTCCAGCGCCGCATCCGCCGAGGTGAATTCTTTATGTGCGTGGGTGTGAGGCACGGCGACGGGCAGGGTGAATTCTGTCTCGGGCATGGCTCAGATCTCGTCAAACAGGTCGGTTTTCTCAAACCGGGTTACATCGATTAGACCCACATCGGAGATGCGGATTTCGGGGATCACCACCAGCGCCAGCAACGAGTGTTGCATATAGCCATTGTTGATCGTCGCGCCACATTCGGCCATCGCCGCGACCATGCGTTCGGCGTCTGCCGCAACCTCCTCGGCGGGGGCGTCTGACATCAAACCAGCAATGGGTAGACGCACCAGCGCCAGCTCGCGCCCGTCTTTGAACACGGTGACACCGCCGCCGACCTCGCCCAAACGGTTTGCCGCCAGCGCCATGTCGCGGCGCGAGGTGCCGACGACGATCATGTGGTGGCTGTCATGGGCCACGGTCGAGGCAACCGCGCAATCGCCCTTATAGGTAAAGCCCGAAACAAAGGCGTTGGTGACATCGCCGGTTGCGCGGTGACGCTCGACCAGTGCGATCTGGCACACGTCCTTGACCTCGTCGCCCTCGATTAGGCCGTCGCGAACCTCTAGTTCGGCGTGAAGCAGCTTGGTCGGGGCCTGATTTTCCACCACACCGATCACTTTGACCCGCGCCGAATTGGCCCCTGTCGGCGCGTGAATAGCGAAATCTTCCGCGCCAAGGGTTTTGCCCATATTAACCGTTTGGCGGGCATAATCGGGCCACTCGAATGGCGCGGCCTCGACCTGTAGCTCGCCGTTTTGCGCCACAGTACGCCCGCGCGCGATCACCCGATTGATCGGCAAGGTCACAAGGTCATCAGTCAGGATCACATCCGCGCGCCGCCCCGGTGTGATCGAGCCAAGCTCGCGCTCCAACCCGAAATGGCAGGCGGTGTTGATGGTGGCCATTTGCAGGGCAATCAGCGGATCACACCCGCAGTCGATCGCGTGGCGCACCACGCGGTTCATATGGCCCTCATTGACCAACGTGCCGGAATGGCAGTCATCAGTGCAGAGGATAAAGTTGCGCGGATCAAGCCCCTTTTCGGTGATCGCGGTGATCTGGTTTTTGACGTCATACCAAGCAGAGCCAAGCCGCAGCATTGCTCGCATCCCTTGGCGAACCCGCGCAATCGCGTCAGCCTCGCAGGTGCCTTCATGATCATCGGCAGGACCACCGGCGACATAGGCGTGAAAGTTCGGGCCGAGATCAGGGCTGGCGTAATGGCCGCCCACGGTTTTATTGGCGTTTTGCGTGGCGGCGATCTCGGCCAGCATCTTGGCATCGCCATTAATCACACCGGGAAAGTTCATCATCTCGCCCAAGCCGATAATGCCGGGCCAAGCCATCGCTTCGGCCACATCTTCGGGGCCAAGCTCGACGCCGGTGTTTTCCAAACCCGGAGCGGAAGGCGCACAAGACGGCATCTGGGTAAAGATATTCACCGCCTGCGCCATGGCGTCGTCATGCATCAGGCGCACACCGGGCAGACCCAGAACATTGGCGATCTCGTGGGGGTCGGTGAACATGGTGGTGGTGCCGTGCGGGATCACCGCGCGCGCGAACTGGCCCGGCGTTAGCATCCCGCTTTCGATATGCATATGTGCATCACACAGGCCAGGAATGGCGAACTGACCTTCGGCGTCGATGATCTCTGTCGCCTCGCCAATGCAATGGCTGGCGTCAGGGCCGCAATAGGCAAAGCGCCCGTCGGCAATGGCGATCTGGCTATGGGGCAGAACCTCGCGGCTGTGAACATTGACCCATTGGCAATTTTTAATCACCAGATCGGCAGCCTCGCGCCCGGCAGCAACACCAACCAGTCGTGCCGCAGATTGAGGCCATGTCTTCATCGGGGAGATATCTTGATTTTTCATGGGCCAATGTTTCACGGTCTGAATTTTGACACAAGGGTAGAATTTGACCGAATAGATAGGGTTTGGGGGGTGCCTAGTCGCGAAAACGCAATGCAACCAACCCGCCCACAAGCAGCATGGCGATCATGCCGCTCCCGCCTGCGGCCAGAAACCTGTAGCCCCAAAAATCGGGAATGGGCAGCGCAAACCACGCTTGGCAGTATATATAAGCTGCCGCGCCCAATCCGCCCGAGATCGAGTTCCAAAATAGGCCAAGATTAAGCGGGCGCGCCAAAACTGCGCCGAGATTGCCGCAAACGATGCCGATCAGCACCAAGGCCGTGTCAAACCCGCCCATCAGCCCCGATCCCGCAGCAGGCGCGCCTTTTGCCGCTGCCAATCGCGCTTTTTCTCGGTTTCGCGCTTGTCGGACATCTTTTTACCCTTGGCGACCCCGATCTTAAGCTTGGCGCGGCCCTTTTCGTTGAAATAAAGGCGCAGGGGGATCAGGGTCATGCCTTCGCGGCCAATATTGCTCCAAAGCTTGGCTAATTCGCGCTTGGAGACCAGCAATTTGCGGCGGCGGCGTTCCTCATGCGGGAATGATTTCGCCTGTTGGTAGGCCGGGAAATAGCTGTTGACCAGCCACAGCTCGCCACCCTCGATGGTGGCATAGCTCTCGGCGATATTGGCGTGACCCTCGCGCAGGGATTTCACCTCCGAGCCTTCGAGCATGATCCCACATTCCAGATCATCCTCGATCGCAAAATGATACCGCGCTTTGCGGTTCTCGGCGACGACCTTGAAATTGGGGTTGGATTTGGGTTTTTTGGCCATGATCAGTTTATTCGCAGCCCAAAGCGGGTCGTCATTTCCTCGCTCGACGGGGCCTCCCAGATTGTTTCCATAAAATCAAACATTTCGCGGCTGACGGTCAGCGCGAAGGTTTTGCCTTGTTGCCGGTTTCGCTCTTGAACCCGTTGCCAGCACAGGTCTTTATCCACGTCAACATAATGGAGATGGGCGTCATAGCCAAGTTCGTCGGCCCAGCGGTAAAAGATGTCGCGCTCCTTGAAATTGGTGAAACCACAGTCAAAAATAACCGGCACATTAGCGGCCAGAACCTGCTCTGCGGTGTTGCGCATCTGGCGACAACAACGCTGGACCCGTTCGTAAAACCAGTCAAAATCCGTGGTTGGATCGCGGTCCATGAAAAACAGATTGGCATTCCAGTCGTCAACCGACATACGCACCCCACCAAGATCGGCGGCAAGCTTGTGGGCATAGGTCGATTTTCCAGCCCCCGTCAGGCCGGTGATCATGTGGATATGGGCGCTCATGATGGCATTCTGGTCCCGCGCCTAATCCAGCACGCCCACGGCCCGCATTGCATCCTCGATCTGCTGCTTGGTTTCATCGAGCAACCCTGTCAGCGGCGAGCGCACCTCGGGCGAGCATTTACCCAACAGCGACAGCGCGTATTTCGCACCGACCAAGCCCGGCTCGACAAAAATCGCGGAGTGGAGCGGCAGCAGGCGGTCTTGCAGGGCCAGCGCCTCGGTCCAATTGCCCATTAGTGTCGCGGCCTGAAACTGTGCCACCAGCTTGGGGGCCACATTGGCGGTGACCGAAATACAGCCAACCCCGCCGTGGATATTAAAGCCAAGTGCTGAGGCATCCTCGCCTGACAACTGGATGAAGTCGGTGCCGCAGGTGGCGCGCTGATGGCTGACACGCACCACGTCGCCAGTTGCGTCCTTGACCCCGACGATGTTTTCAAGCTTGGCCAACTCGCCCATAGTTTCGGGCGTCATGTCAACGATGGAGCGTCCGGGGATGTTGTAAATGATGATCGGCAGGCCGCAATCGTTAACGGCTGTAAAATGGGCCAGCAATCCGCGCTGGGTCGGTTTGTTGTAATAAGGCGTCACCACCAGTGCGGCATCGGCCCCCACGGCCTTGGCGTGATTAACCAGCGAGATCGATTCCAATGTGTTGTTGGAGCCAGCCCCTGCGATCACCGGCACACGGCCAGCGGAGGTTTTAACCACGATTTCAACGACTTGATGATGCTCTTCATGGCTGAGCGTCGGGCTTTCGCCGGTGGTACCGACAGGCACGATACCGTTGCTGCCCTCGGCGATATGCCACTCCACCAGATGTTTGAGCGCATCGGTATCCACTTTGCCGTTGTTAAACGGGGTGACCAGTGCCGGTAATGACCCTTTAAACATGACGCGCTCCTTTCATCGTTCGCTTCGCATGATTTCGCTTTCCAATAGCACGCGCGTGACGGCAAGGTAATGGCGAAAAGTAACAATACCGCGCGGCGCTTTGAAATCTGTTGCAAGTGGCGTAAGACTAACCAAAAACGATCAAAAATAACGAGCAGTTCAGGATATATAGTGTTTCAACGCGTACGCGCTCTTTTTGTGGCTGGTCTGGTGGTGCTTTATGGTGCGGGTGAGGCTGTCGCGCTGTCCGAAGAGGAAAACGGCGCTTATCTAAACGCCGCCATCGCCGCCTCGCAAGACAAGGCGTGGGATAAGGCGTCGGCTTTGGCCGGGATCATAACCGACCCGGTCGCGAGCGATATCATCACCTGGATGCGCTTGCGAAATGGGGCGGATAATTGGCAGGAATACATTGATTTCATTGCCAAAAACCCTAGTTGGCCGGGGTTGAGTTTGTTGCGAAACAAGGGCGAGGCGGCCATCCCTGCGGACGCGAACCCGACCAAGGTTATCGCCTATTTCAAGGGCCATCGCCCACAAACTGGCGAGGGGGTGTTGCGCCTGATCGAGGCTTACCGTGCCACCGGCGAACGTGATCGCGCCAAGAAAGAGGCGATTCGCGCGTGGCGCAGTTTTTCCATGACCAAAGAGCCGCGCCAAGCCATCTATAAGATGTATAAACAAACCCTCGCCCCTTATCATGTCGTCCGGCTTGATATGCTGCTGTGGCGCAATCTTCAAACCCAAGCTGAGGCATTATATTCTTTGGTTCCAAAAGGTTATCCGGCTTTGGCCAAGGCGCGGCTGGGTTTGCGCAAGCGGGTCAAGGGCGTCAGTCGTCTGATCAACGCGGTTCCCAAAGCGCTGAAAGACGACGCGGGGCTGGCTTATGAGCGGTTCATTTGGCGCGCGCGCAAAGGCAAATACGACTCCGCCCGTGATTTGCTGATTGCGCGCTCAACCTCGGCCAAAAAGCTCGGTCGCCCCGACCTCTGGGCTGATCGCAGACGCTCGATTGCGCGCAAGGAGATGCGCGAGGGCAACTATAAACGGGCCTATAAAATCGCCGCGCATCACTTTCTGACCAAAGGCTCGAACTACGCCGATCTGGAGTGGTTGTCGGGCTATATCGCGCTCAGAAAATTGAAAGAGCCAGCTTTGGCGCTGAAGCATTTCAACCGTTTTCGCGCCGCCGTCGGTACACCGATCAGCTTTGGGCGTGCGGGATATTGGCAGGGCCGCGCTTATGACGCGCTGGGGGATTCTAAATCAGCCAAGCTCGCCTACGAGTTCGCGGCCAGCTATCAAACCAGTTTTTACGGCCAGCTTGCCGCCGAGAAAATTTCGGCTACCCCGGACAAATCGCTGAATGGGCGCGGAGATTCGCCAAATTGGCGCAGTGCCGGGTTTGTGGACAACGTGCTGGTGCGCGCGGCGCTCTTGTTGCATTACGCCGATGATGCAGCCATGGCGGAGAAGTTTTTTCGCAAACTGGGCAAGGGGCTTGACCGCACCGGCTTGCAACAATTGGCGGATCTGTCGATGGAAATCGGGCGACCAAATATCGCGCTGCGGATATCAAAACAGGCGGCGCGTTTGGGGTTTATCCTGCCGAGAACCTATTTTCCGTTGACTGATCTTGCTAAAAAGAAGTTAAAAGTTGCCCCCGAACTGGCCCTGTCCATTGCCCGGCGCGAGAGCGAAATGGATCAATTCATCATCAGCCCGGCTGGCGCGCGCGGCCTGATGCAACTGATGCCGGCCACTGCGCGAAAAGTCGCCAAAAAGCTCAGCATGCCCTATTCTCGCAGCCGCCTGACCAGCGATTGGGAATATAATGTAACACTTGGCTCATCCTATCTCGCCGATCAGATCGAGGCATTCAATGGCAGCTATATCCTTGCTTTTGCTGCCTATAATGCTGGTCCTAGTCGTGCCAAAAAATGGATAAAACTATACGGAGACCCACGTCTTGACAGTGTCGATCAAGTTGACTGGATCGAGAGTATCCCGTTTCGCGAGACCCGAAATTATGTGATGCGGGTGATGGAATCCGTCTATGTTTATCGCGCCCGTCTCAAGGGGCATGCGCCAAAGCTGACCATCTCCAAAGACTTGAAAAAGGGTTAACGCCGCCGGTTAAACGTTAACGCGTCAAGCGCGGATGGTCAGCACATCACTTTCAGCACGCCGACACTCATATGCCGCTTTCGCCCGAAACCGGAGTGGCGCTCCACCTTAAAACCGGCCTCTGAAAGCGAACGGCGCACGTGTCCTGCGGCGGTATATGTGGCGAATGTGCCGTCGGAGCGGGTGTGATTGGCGACCTC
>CAYPUW010000019.1:0-16054 GCA_964413925.1 uncultured Rhodobacter sp.
ATCTTGGCTGAGGTTGGCCAATAGTCAATTCCATAGCCGGGCAAGGTCGAAAACGGGTTCAGCCGGGAGCCGAGCGCGAGCACAACATCCGCCTTGGCAATCAACTCCATTGCCGCTTTGGAGCCGTTATATCCCAGAGGGCCGGCGAAAAGTGGATGGCTGCCGGGGAAGGCGTCGTTGTGCTGATAACCGCAGCAAACCGGCGCATCCAGACGCTCCGCCAGTGCGATCGAGTCCGCGATTGCGTCGCCAATGACAACTCCTGCGCCATTCAGAATGACCGGAAATTTGGCCGTCGATAACAGCTCTGCTGCGCGCACAACCGCTTCATGGCCTCCATCGGGGCGCTCAAACTCGACAATTGCGGGCAGGTCAATATCGATGATTTTGGTAAAGAAGTCGCGCGGCACGTTAATCTGTGCAGGTGCGCTGGCGCGTTTGGCTTGCAAAATTACCCGGTTTAAAACCTCGGCCATGCGCGACGGATCGCGAACCTCTTCTTGATAGGCGACCATGTCCTTGAACACATTCATCTGCTCGACTTCTTGAAAACCACCCTGTCCCATGGTCATGTTTGCCGCTTGCGGGGTGACCAGCAAAAGCGGGGTGTGGTTCCAATAGGCGGTTTTGATAGGGGTCACAAAGTTGGTTATTCCCGGCCCGTTTTGCGCCACCATCATCGACATTTTACCGCAAGCGCGGCTGTAGCCGTCCGACATCATGCCCGCGCTATACTCATGCGCGCAGTCCCAAAAAGTAATGCCCGCCTTGGGGAACAGATCGGAAATCGGCATCATGGCCGAACCGATAATGCCAAACGCATTGTCGATCCCGTGCATTTGCAGCACTTTTACAAAAGCTTCCTCGGTCGTCATTTTCATGTGTTTGATCCTTTGGAATATTGGCCTGATGGCAGTCTGGAAAGAGTTGAAATTTCGAGGCCCCGCGCGCCTCTGCTGACGCGTTTATGGGCCAAGCAAAAATAATCCGATAGGTCCAGATGCGAACGGAAATATATCCAGAGCGCGGTTGCGCGGGTTGAGAGATGCTATTGGATCGAGCGTGAAATATGTTCCGACAAAAGTGAAATCCCTTGCGGAATTTTGCTTTCGGAGATCGACGAATAGGCGAGTCTGCAATAGTTTTGGGCGCAATCATCGCGATCAAAAAACGGATATCCCGGCTCTATCAACACGCCCTCGTGCCTGAGGTCGGTGGCGAGCTTGCCGGTATCAACTGTCTCCGGTGCCTGAACCCAAAAACTCGACCCTCCGAAACTGGCGCTGCCTGCAACGGTCAACGGGGTTTTTGCCAAGGCGGCGGCCATCACTTTTCGCCGCTGATGGAACACGTCGCGCATCTGTTTGACCATGGCGTCATAATGCCCGCGCGCCAGGAAATAGGCGGTCGTACGTTGGATATTGCCGGGCGGATGGCGCAAAATCGCGTGGCGAAGGGCGCGGGCTTGGCGGATGAACGGCTCCGAGCCGACAAGATATCCGAGCCTCAGACCGGGGAATAGCGACTTGGAAAAGCTGCCCACATAGATCACGCGCCCGTCTTCATCCAAGGATTTCAGCGCCGGTGTCGGGGCCTTCAGAAAGCTCATTTCAAATTCGTAATCATCCTCCACCACCAGAAAATCGCGTGCGTGGGCAAGACGCAAAATCTCGTGACGGCGCGCCATCGGCATGGTCACCGTGGTCGGGCATTGATGGCTTGGGGTGGTAAACAGAACGTCCAGATCGCTCGGGATCAGGTCGGGCGGCAGCCCTTCTTCGTCAACCGAAATGGCCGTGTTGTGGCTGTGAAAATGGCGTAAAATATCGCGCAGGCCCGGATAGCCGGGGTCTTCAAAGGCGACCTTGCGGCCCTGTCCGAGCAATATTTGCGCCACGATCCACAGGGCGTTTTGTGCGCCCATGGTCACGAGAATTTGCTCGGGTCGCGCAAGAATGCCGCGCCTTGGTAGCGTGTGGCGCGCGATGAAACTGATAAGCTCGGGGTCGTCGCGCTCGGCATAATCCGAGGTGAGACTGTCAAATTCTTTGCGCCCGAGCGCTTGATGCGCGCATAAACGCCAATTTGACTGATGAAACAGATCGGGGTCAGCTTGGCCGTAAATGAACGGATAGGGGTAGGAGCGCCAATCGCCGAGCTTCTCCACCAGCTTGCTGCCCGAAAACCTGTGATTGATGAAACGGCCCCAGTTAACCGAACTTTCCGGCGCAGAGATCGCAATATTCGGCATCCGCGAAACCGGCGCGGTTTTGGAAACATAAAAGCCCGAGCGGCTGGTCGCGCTGAGATAATCGTCGGCGACCAGCTCGTTATAGGCCAAGGTTACAGTGATGCGTGAGATCGCCAGATGCGCCGCCAGCTTGCGCGAGGAGGGCAGCTTTTCGCCCGGCAAAAACCGCCCGGACAAGATTGCCGAGGCGACGATTTGCTGGATTTGGCTTTGCAGCGTGCCCTGAAAGGCAGGGTCCAGAAAGAATGTGTCTTCGCCAATTGCCATATCACCCTCGTTTCTGGACTTATATAGATGACAGTCTGGACCTAAGCCAGACCATGCGGCTACAAACGCCAGAAATTTGAACGACCCTCTTCGTTGAAAAAATAGGGAACCCGCGCGTGGCGGTCGGCATCGTTTAATTCGGCCTCGACTTCGGCAAGCACGACCTCGGTGATGAACGGCAGATCATAGCCGCGCGCCTTGGCTATGGGTATCCACTCCAGATGGCTCAACTCGTCGCAAGCGTGCGAGAAGTCATCCGCGTCCCCGACGATTTGCTCGGCGTCGAGCAGAAAAAACCGCGCATCAAATCGACGAGGGCGACCGGGCGGGGTGACGGCACGAAACACAAAGCGCATTCCCGCGCCGCTTGGCAGCACCCCGTTGGCGAAAAAGCTCTGCCAGTTTTCGGGCACGATCTGGTCTTTGGCCTGATCGCTGGGCTGGCCGATAAGCAGGCCAGTCTCCTCCCAAACTTCGCGAATTGCGGCAAGGATTAGCGGTTCCGCCAGATCGGTCGCGGTTTTGGTGCGCAGCCTTGCCATGCATTGATCCCCAAGAGGGGCGGCAAGCGATACCAGATGGTCGCTGTCATCAAGTGCGCCGCCGGGAAAGACAAATTTGTTTGGCATAAACGCTGCCGACGCCCCGCGCTGGCCCATCAGAATTTTGGGATCACTCGATTTGTCGCGCAGCATGATCACGGTTGCGGCGTTACGGATTTGCGTTTTGGTCATGGGGTTCCAGAGCGTTAATTGCAGCCCAAAGATAGGCCGGACGCGATGACCTTGTCCAGAATAACTGGCCTCAGGAGCGGGTCTCGCCAAACCCGTGCATGCGCTTTGCCCACTGGATGCCCACAATCATGCCTTTCAGGCGCGGCAACATGAACAACGCAACGGTGGTAAATCCGGTGCCAAAAACCACGGCCATGGTAAGTGGATCAGGTCGAAATTCGACAAAAACATAAAAAAGCAATGGTGCTAAAATATGGCCGCTGATCAGCACGGTCAGATAGGCCGGCCCGTCATCGGCTCGATGATGAAACAGCTCCTCACCACAAACGGCGCAATGCTCGCGCGTGGTCAGATACCCGCGCATCAACGGGCCAGAGCCGCAATTGGGGCATTTTAGCCTCAGCCCGCGCAAAAGCGCCTGCTTCACCGGCCGGTCCTGCGCGGTCTGAGTATCAAGATTCGTCGTGGCTTCCATCCAATGTGTCTTAAGCCTAAAGCGCGAAAAATGAACTGAGACACCATGCCTTGCGTCGGGATGTCGCAAGTATTTCGCCCTAGCCGCGACGGAAAACCAGATGTGGCGCGTTTGAGTATCTGAAGGAAGCATGATGCGACCTTGAAATATTGATCGGAGAAACGTTATGCGCAGCCGCAAATTCACCCTACTTGTCGCAACCTTGTCTGTGGGTGCCATTGGCTTGATGGCGGCGATGCCCACTCTTGCTTTGGGTGTCAATCAGGGCAACCGGAGCGGTGGCCCCAGACTTAATTTCAAAAAGATCGACGCCAACTCGGATGGTCAAATCACCGCCAAGGAAGTGGCGCAGTATCGGATTGATCAATTTGCCTTGCGCGACACCAATGCCGACGGGTATCTGACACCGGACGAGTTGGTTGCAAGCATTGTCGAGCGGGCCAAAAATAGGGCGACCAAACGGGTTGAAAGGCTGCTCAAGAAGCGCGACAGCGATGGCGATGGCCGTATCAGCCTTGCCGAGTTGCCGGGCGAAAAGGGATCGCAGAAGCTTTTTGAGCGTTTTGACACCAATGGCGATGGGGTAATTTCCACCGATGAACTGCGTGCGGCGAAAAAAGGCTTTGGCCACAAGAAGCCTCAGGCCCCGACGGAATAAGGACGCGGATTTTCGGGCCAGCCAGCGTAAAGGTTGGCCCAGTTTGCCCTTTTAGCGAAAAACCGCTACGCGATCAGGTTATGACAATGCCGCTGGATGCCATGAACGACTTAAGCGACGATGTTTTGTTAGTCCTTTATGCCAACGGCGACAAAACCGCCGCTGGTGCGTTGACCAACCGGCTGACGCCATTGGTGTTTTCGCTGGCATTTCGTCTTCTCGGTGATTGGGCCGAGGCCGAGGATATAGCTCAGGAGGCGATGTTGCGTCTTTGGAAAATTGCACCGGATTGGCGGCAGGGAGAAGCGAAAGTAACCACGTGGCTCTACCGGATTGTCAGCAATCTTTGCATCGACCGGCATCGGCGTCGCAAAAGGCTGACGCTTGATGAAGTTGCTGAACCCAGAGATCCAACTCCGAGTGTCGAGCGGCAAATGCAAGATCAAGATCGTGCTCGTGCCCTCAGAACAGCTCTTGAGAGTTTGCCCGCGCGGCAACGTCAGGCGGTGGTGATGCGTCATCTGGAAGAGTTGCCAAACCCAGAGATTGCGCAAATTCTCGGGGTCAGCATAGAGGCGGTAGAAAGCCTGATTTCGCGCGGGAAACGACAGCTTAAGGCTGCGCTATGCGGTCAAAAGAAACCATTGGGATTTGAAGAATGAAACAGCGAAAAAACGGCCAAACCACGCCTGACGACGACGCTCTCGCCAGATTTTTTCAGGCGGAAAAATCTTCTCGTCCACTGCCTTCGGCTCAGCTTTTAGAGGCGGTTTTAGGCGATGCGCAGATAAGTCAGCCCACAGCGCGATCATTGGTTTCTCGGTCGGGCAAGAGGCTTGGGCGAATGCACCGCTTGTGGCGCAGTTTGGGTGGTTGGCAGGTCGCGACGGCGTTGTCGTTTTGCTTGGTTCTTGGCATGTCGGTAGGATTTGTCGCCCCCGATAGTCTTGGCAATGTTGCCAATCTCATATTCAATGATAGCTCATTTGATAGCGGCGATGGCAGTTATTACTCGCTTGATGATCTGGTGGTGGAGGGATGAAAATGACGGATGACAACCATCAGACCGAGCGTCGAAAGCTACGCTGGAAAGAAGTCGTCTTGGTGATTTCTTTAGGCCTTAATATTTTGATAATAGGCCTGATAGCGGGAGCTTTTCTGCGTGAAGGGAAACCTGCCGGATTTCGAGCTGATCGCAACATCGCCGCGCTGGGTTTGCGACCATATTATCGGGCTTTGGATAAGAAAGACCGGGTTGAATTACGCAAATCCGCCCGCGCCCAACAAGGAGGGTTTCGCAATGGCGCAAACGCCATGCGAGCAGCACTTTTTGCACTGGCTGATAGTTTGGAGGCCGAGCCGCTTGATCTTGATGCGGTAAAAGCCGAACTGACGTTGCAGGCGGATGCTATTGCTGGCAATATTTCGTTTGGTCATAAATTGTTGCTTGAGCAAATCGCGGGCATGACACGTGAGGAGCGCAAGCATATGGCGAATAAGTTGCGGCGTCCGCCACGGCAATCTGGCGCGAAAAAACTGTTGCGACCAAATGCTAAGCCGCTGAATTAAATAGCGTAACCATGTTGCGCCCTTCGCTCTTTGAAGCGTAGAGCGCATGGTCGGCTTGCGAAATCAGCTTATCGACATCCAGTGTCAGAGGATCCCCCAGTGTTACGCCGATGCTAACGGTTATTCTCAACCCACCTTTATTGGGGCTGCACTGAAATACCGTCTCCTCAATCACTTGGCGCAGACGCTCTGATGCCAAGCGCGCTTGCTCCTCGGAAGTTTCAGGCATCGCGACCAGAAATTCCTCTCCGCCGAGGCGTGATACGAGATCAACACCGCGCAGGTTTTCTTGTATGCGCCGCGAGAATTCTTTTAACACCGCATCGCCGGAAGCGTGCCCGTGCGCGTCATTAACACGCTTGAAATTGTCGATGTCGAGCAACATCAGAGCGTATTCCTTGCCAGTTTCCTGCGCGCGCTCGGCAATCCGGCCTAAATGCTGCTCGGCGTAGCGCCGGTTATAAAGGCCGGTCAAGGGGTCAAGAACCGCCAAGCGCAACGTATCGGTTACATTGCTGCGCAAGCGATCCGAGATTTGTTTTCGTTTGATCTGGCTTGACAGTCTGGCCACCAACTCGAGCGGGTCGAAATGGTCGAAAATATAATCGCTTGCCCCGAGGTCCAGCCCCTTCGCCGCCGTGGTGTGATCGCCATGCGATACCACCAAAATGATAGCGGCATTTCGGGTTCTGGGACGAGAGCGCAGCATGGAAACCAGCCGCAACCCATCACCATGCGCGCCAATTCGCGCGTGAATCACATAAATATCGGGCAGTTCTTGAGCCTCAAATTCCTGCGGCCGAGTATCGTTCTCGCAAATTTTATACAAATACGGTGTATTTTCCGACAAAGCCTTTTCCCAAAGCAATCCCATTTCGTAATCGCTCGGAATAAGCGTCACGCGCGCCTTGGGCGGGGTTACATCCTTGTCGTGAGTGATAAACTCGGCCAGCCCAAGCTCTTGAGTGGTGCGGTCCCGCAGCCGTAATTCGTCCAGCATGAATTTGGAGCGCAGTAAATTGCGCACACGCGCGAAAAGCGCCAGATCGTCAATTGGTTTGGTCAGGAAATCATCCGCCCCGCATTCCAGACCTCGCAAGCGATCAGCCGGTTGGCAAACCGACGTTATCATGACCACGGGGATGTGGCTGGTTTTTGGGTCTGATTTCAGGATTTTACAGGTTTCAAACCCGTCCATATCCGGCATCATCACATCGAGTAGAATGATATCCGGTTGGTATTTGATCGCGCTTTTGATCGCTTCAGAGCCATTCTCGGCCTGTATCACGTCATAATAGGCCGCCGCCAGTTTGGCGCGCAGGACCATCCGGTTGGTTGCAATATCATCCACCACCAATATCCGACCGGACATAAAGAGCACCTTTCTGTTTTGTGCCAGACGCATTTCGTTGTCGCTTCACTTTAGACGGAGAAATGTTAAGAAAACCCTAAGGAATATGGTAAAAATCAAACAGGCAGATGGAGCGGAAATGACCCAAGATCAGGCGGAAATGCTATCAATTCAAGCGCTTGAGTGGCTTAGTGCGCAACAAGAGCTATTGGAAGGTTTCTTGGCTGCAAGCGGTAGTGACGCCGACAGCCTTAAACAATCAGCGTCTGACCCGGCTTTTCTGGGCGCAGTTCTTGACTATATCTTGACCGACGATCGGATCGTCACCGCGTTTTGTCAAGCGAACCGCCTTGCCTATGATAGGCCGCAAATCGCGCGCCAGTTATTGCCGGGCGGCGAGGTCGTAAACTGGACCTGAGCCGGTCGCGACCTCACAGATCAATAACGACAACCCCGCCTTCATCGGCAGCGCGCGACTGACAGAGAATGATATTGTCGGTGCGCTGCTTGTTTGACAAAACAAAATCCCGATGCTCGACTTCGCCTGAAATCAGGCCGCATTTGCATATCCCGCAAATCCCGTCAGAGCATTTCACGTCGACTTTGACGCCATTTTCCGCCAGCACCTCTGTTGCGGATTTATCGGCTGGAACGATCAATTCGCGCCCGGATTTGGCCAGCTTCAGGGTAAACGCGAAATTCTGGTATTCTGGCACCTCAGGGGTTGAAAAATACTCCATATGTCGGGTTTCTTCGGGAAAGCCAGCCCTATCAGCCGCCTCCAAAACCGCCTGCATATAGATGTCGGGGCCGCAGGTATAAACATGTGCGCCACTGGTATATTGCAGAATTTCTGCCAGATCAGCACGGGAGCCTTGGTCCGAGAAATGCAGATGCAGCCGGTCTTGCCACGGAAATTTGGCCAAATCCGTCAGAAACCCCGCGTTTTCGCGCTTTGAGCAGGAATAATGCACAGAAAAGCTCGCCCCGGTCGCATGCAGCCGATGGGCCATCGCGATCATCGGCGTTATGCCAATTCCCCCGCCCATCAGTATGCTGTGAGAGGCGTTCTCGACCAGCGCAAAATGGTTGATAGGTTTGGAGATAAAGACCCGCCGCCCGACCTCGAACACCCGCGCCATCAGCTTGGTGCCACCCCGGCCCTGATCCTCGCGCAACACGGCGATCTGGTATTTCTTGCGGTCATCAGGATCGCCGGACAGCGAATATTGCCGCAGGAACTCCGGCGCGACCACCACGTCGATATGCGCGCCAGCCTCAAACCGCGGCAAATCGCTACCATCGGCCATGGAAAACTCGTATTTCGTGACCCGCTCGGTCATTTGCTCGACCCGCGTCAGAACCGCGCGCACCACCGGCGCGTCTTGTTGATCGGCGGTGTAAATATGCTCGGTTGCCAGCCCATCTGCCCGACGCGCCTGATGTGTCTCCGCCGGTATCATCGCCTCATAAGCGGCAATTCCGGCTTCGCGATCGGCAGGATACGGATAGGCATAGGGGGGCGGTGCAAGCGGGGCGGGATAGACGGCGAGGGTCTGCTCCTCATACTTGAGATCGAGGGTTTTGGACAGGCCGCGCGCGTTGACGTCATGGGGCGACATCTTATAGGGGCCATCCTCCTCCATCTCCAAATCCCACCACCATTTTTTGACGCCATTGATCTCGCCATTGCCGAGAATATCATCGAGCCGGGCCAAGGCGCGCGCGGTGATTGGCGCGTTGATAGCGGCCCAGCGAAACGGGCGCTCAGCGAAGATGCCCTCCAAGTTCCACGGGCAGGTTTTCATGCAGCGTCCGCACATGGCCCCGTTCTTTTGGCTGACGCGGTAGGTGGTGCAGCGCTGGCTGTCGGATTTCCAGATTTCATAGCCGTTGAACATCAGTTTCGGGCCAGCGGTGATCGCCCCCGAGGGGCATTCGCGCGCGCATTTGTTGCACGAGGCGCAGAATTTTTGCAGGCCGAAATCTATTGGTTTGTCGTGGGTCATGGGCATATTGGTGGTGATTGCCCCCGATTTCAGGCGCGGGCCAAGGAACGGGTTGAGGATCACCTCGCCGATGCGGCTGACCTCGCCAAGACCTGAAAGCAGTAGCAGCGGTGGTTGCAAAACTTCGCCATCCATCACCGAATGCACCCGCGCGTCATAGCCAAGATTGCGGATTTGCTGTGCGATCACCCCGCCTAGCAAGGAGAACCGCAAATAGGCGCGCATGGACTGGGCGCAGGCGATCCAGTCGTCGCCAGAGGCCCCCTCCATGGTTTCGTGGCCCTGATCGATGATGATCGAAATGGCGTTTTTGTGGTAGGGGGCCAGCGGTTCGCCCGCCGCGTCGTGGGAATAATAGGCCCAGTCAGGGCAGCGCGACAGGCCGACGGCGTCGCTGCCAAGAAAATAACAGGCGGCTTTGATATTGGCAGCGTTGCGCGCGGCCTCCAGCGTGGAGGGGTCGATTTTCGCGGTGGCCGGGCTGTCTTGCAGCACCAAAAACGCGCCGAGTGTCGGGCGAAAGGCGAACGCCGCTGCGGATTTGCGCACATAATTGCCGTTCTTGGCCCCTTCCTGCGCGATCGGGCCAAGGTCGCCAAACAAGGCACGCGCAAACATGTCGGCGCGTTTGGGCACACGGGCCACGTTCGGTTCATCTATATAGGTGGTTGGCACCTCGCGGCGTTTGAGGGTTTCAAACGGATGCGGGCCATCCTTGAAGGCGCGCTTGGCAAACGGGTCCGCGTTCCACGCGTTTTTGGCTTGCGGCCCAAGCCCGAGCTTCCAGCCGACGCTGGTATTTTGACCGGGTTGAAGCGGGCGATCCGGGGTGATTTCAAGCGCAGTTGTAACCATGCCAATGCCAAAGCGGCTGCCGAGAAACGGGTTGGTCAGCACGCCGTTTTCAACCGTTGCAAGGCCCGCCGCAACCGCCAACTGGCCAAGATGAACATCCGTGGCCACGCCCGAATGCGCCCGCGCCTCAACCCCAAGCAGGCGGATATAGTTGGACAAGGTGGCGCAGGTCTCAGAGGCGCGCAGGCAGGCTCTTTGTTGTTGGGCATCGCTGAGCCAGTCGCAGCCCTCCTCGGTCGGCGCTGGGTCGCGGGGGTAGTCATAGAGGAACACGATTGCGTATTCGTGAGCCTTGCAGCTTTGGGGAGGGGCGCGCATGGACTCGCGCAATCCCGCCATGATCACGTCAATTCCCGAGGCAAAAGTCTTGACCTGTTTTTGGCGTAATGTCTCGGCCAGCCGGTCAACATCGGGATTGATCAGCGGGGTTTTAAGCCAAGCCGTGTCCGGGATAGCGCACATGCCGACCATCGCCGCATCGCAATAATAACCGAATGCTTTCAGGTGGTTGGCGCGCATCTGAGGATCGCTGGGTATCTCGGCCAGCTCTTTTTTCACTAAGCCTTCGCGGGTGGCGTCAAGCATCGCCTGATATTCCTGCATGGCGTTAACGAGCGATAACGGGTCTTGATCACGATGAAACGACACCTGCTTTTGTGGCCCGATCGCCGATAAATCCGCGTGATCTATGCGCTTCAGCTTTTCCAGCGGATAAGGCCCCAGATGCATGGGGCGGTTTTTGTAAGAAAAGAACTTGCCCATTGCCAAGGTTCCTAAATCCAGAAGCTGCGCATGTGATCCTGTCATGGGCGGCTAAATGGTTGAAAATGTCAACCAGCGGAAATACTTCGCGGGCCGGGGACTTATTGCTTGCGTTACTCGCCTTGTTTGTGAAATCTGCGCGCGAAACAGGGGCAGGACCAAGTAATGACCGAGCAAATCAAAGGCATGCTGTTTGACAAAGACGGCACATTGTTTGACTTTCAGACCACTTGGGGCGCATGGGCCAACCGCTTTTTCTTGGATGTTGCTTTTGGTGATCGGGTTTTGGCGGCCAATATTTCGCGCCAGCTTGGCTATGATTTTGAGACCAGCAAATTCAGCAAAGACAGTGTTATCATTGCCGCCACGCCGGACGAGGTAACGCAGGCGCTGCTTGAGGTCGTGCCGAACTGGGAGGCTGATGAACTGGTGGCTCATGTCAACAAGGTGACCATGCAAGCGCCCCAGAGCGAACCCGTGCCGCTGATCCCTCTGCTGGAGGGATTTCGCGCCGACGGGTTCAAGCTTGGCGTTGCAACCAATGATGCAGAGGCCCCGGCGCGCGCGCATCTTGATGGCGCTGGGATTACCTATCTATTTGATTTTATTGCTGGATTTGATAGCGGATTTGGGGCAAAACCTGCGACGGGTATGCAGCTCGGCTTTTGCGAGGCGGTCGATTTGGTGCCGTCTCAAGTGATGATGATCGGCGATTCAACCCATGACCTGATCTCGGGGCGCGATGCCGGAATGATGACGGTCGCGGTTCTGACCGGCATGGCCGAGGCGCATGAGTTGGCACCTTTTGCCGATGTCGTGCTGCAACATATCGGGGAAATTCCCGCGTTTATGGGCCATTAACAGAACCGTTTTCTTCCATTACCGACATTTAGGTCGTTTTCTGGGGGGCCGCTGCCGCTGCGTCTGTTCTTGTTGCGAAACAATTCAGCGGAGGGGGTAATAGTGGCAAGACGTACTCGACATGGTGGCCGGTCTGGCAATGCGCGACGCGACACAGGGCGCGCGATAAATCAGATGCCGTGGCGCATCAGCCTCAATTCAGACCGCCCGACCGAACCTCTGGACTCTGCGGGTATAGAGGCAATTCACAACGGGGCCATGCGGATACTCGAAGATATCGGTATCGAGTTTCTGCACCCAGAGGCGATCAAAATTCTGGCGCGTGCGGGGTGCATCGTTTCGGGGCAAAACGTGCGCTTGGGGCGCGAGTTTGTGATGGAGATGCTGGCGCTTGCCCCATCCGAGTTCACCATAACCCCGCGCAATCCCCATCACGCGCTGCCGGTTGGAGGCAAGCATATTCTGTTTGGCAATGTCTCCTCGCCCCCGAATTATATGGACCTTGCGACCGGAAAAATCACCGGAAACATGCAAGGCTTTCGCAATCTGATGAAGCTGACCCAATATTTCAACTGCATTCACTTTTCCGGCGGCTATCCGGTCGAGCCGGTCGATATTCACCCCAGCACGCGCCATCTGGATTGTCTGGCTGAGCAGTTGATCCTGACCGACAAGGTCGTTCACGCCTACTCGCTTGGCCGTGCGCGGGTTGAAGACGTGATGGAGATGACCCGCATCGCCGCCGGTCTTGATCATGCCGAGTTTGCCGCCGCTCCGCATATGTACACCAACATCAATTCGGTCAGCCCGCTGAAACATGACTTTCCTATGCTTGAAGGGGCGATGTTGCATGCGCGCATGGGCCAGCCGGTGATTGTCACGCCGTTCACACTGGCTGGCGCGATGGCTCCGGTGACCATGTCCGGTGCTGTCACGCTGTCGGTTGCCGAGGCGCTGGCGGCGATCGTTCTGTTGCAAACGATCAACCCCGGCTGTCCGGTGGTGCTCGGCACTTTTACCTCAAACGTGGACATGAAATCAGGCGCACCCGCCTTTGGTACGCCGGAATATATGCGCGCGACCCAAATGACTGGCCAGATGGCGCGCTATTACGGCCTGCCTATGCGCGCTTCTGGCACTTGCGCGGCCAATGTACCGGACGGTCAAGCCATGTGGGAGACCTCAAACTCGCTGTGGTCGGCGCTGCAAAGCGGGACGAATCTGGTTTATCACGCGGCGGGCTGGTTGGAAGGTGGCCTGATCGCTTGCCCCGAGAAATTCGTCATGGATTGCGAAGTCGTGCAAATGATCCAGCGCTATCTGGAGCCGTCAATCATAGCGACCTCGCCTGATGACATCGCCACCGAGGCGATAGAGGAGGTCGGTCCTCAAGGGCATTTCTTTGGTGTTGAGCATACTCAACAACGCTATGAGCACGCTTTTTATGAGCCTTTCGTCAGCGATTGGCGCAATTATGAGGCGTGGGAGCTGGACGGTGCGAAATGGACCGCCACGCGCGCGCACGATATTTTCAACAACATTCTTGACGAGTTTACGCCGCCAAAAATGGATGAGGCGATCAAGGAGGAGTTGTTGGAGTTTGTTGCCAAACGAAAGCAACAAGGTGGTGTGGCGACGGATTTTTAGGCTTGCAGACTGATCGGCTTTGACCACATGCTCAGGCGGATTTTGCCGGAAAAATTTGCATCAAAATGCCAGCAAACAACAAATAGGTCGAGGTGACCGCAAGCCCGGTGACGGCGATTGGATCGGGCATAAAATTGACCCAAGCGGACCATCCGGCAAACGCCGTCCACGCCAGCGCTATTGGTAAAGTCACCACCCGCCAGCGCTCTGTTCGCACTGGATGCACGAATTTCAGCGGCGTAAACATCGAGGCGGTTATCACCACGACAATCCCGAGGATCATCCAGAAATTTGGCTCGACCACGAACAGCACGACTACCACCATATTCCAGCAACCGGGAAAACCGGCAAAGCTGTTATCCTTGGTTTTCATCCGCTTATCGGCAAAATACATTGCTGATCCAAAGGTGATGACGATGATGCTGATCCAGCCAGTCCAACCCGGCAAGAGTCCGCTGCGAAACAGGGCAAAAGCGGGGATGAACACATAGGTCAGATAGTCGATGATCAAATCCAGCAGCACTCCGTCAAATTGCGGGGCATAGGTTTTCACGTCGTATTTGCGCGCGAGCGGGCCGTCTATTCCGTCAACGAAAAACGCAACCAGCAGCCACAAATACATCAAGCTCCACTTGTGATCGACTGCCGCAAGCATTGCCAGCATGGCAAAAACCGCCCCTGTGGCGGTCAATAAATGGACGGATAAGGCGCGAACTTGTGGTGTCATAAGCCAGTTCTAGCCTAGATTTCTGCCGATGCAAAGATGGGTTTGCACCCTTTTTGTGCCCTAAGCCATCGGATGCGCGCTGGCGTAAACCTTCATCAGATGGGCCTTGTCAATTGCGGTATAGGCTTGGGTTGACGCCAGCGACGCGTGACCGAGCAACTCCTGAATGGTGCGCAAATCGCCCCCCGCCTCAAGTAGATGGGTGGCGAAAGAATGGCGCATCGCGTGGGGTGTGGCGCTTGACGGCAAGCCCAGTTGCAGCCGCGCGCGCTCCATAGTTTTTTGCACGATGCGCGGGTTCAGCCGCCCTCCACGAAGGCCACGAAACAGGGGCGTCTCGGCCTCAAAGCTTAACGGGCAAGCCGCAAGATAGGCGTCGATTGATTGGCGCGCGGCGGGAATGACCGGAACCAGACGCTCTTTGTTGCCCTTGCCAGTGATGCGCAAAACTTCGGGCAGGGGGGCCGCGCTGAACGGCAATCCCAATGCCTCGCTGATGCGCAATCCGCAACCATAAAGCAGGGTCACAACGGCCACATCGCGCGCGCTGATCCACGGCTCGGGGTGCTGAAGTTCGACTGTGGAGATGAGAGTTCGTGCAGAGTCCGCAGTAACAGGGCGGGGCAGTTTTGCCTGAAATTTCGGTGATCTGGTGGCCAGAACGGCAGTCGGTTCAAACTGCGCCTGCGCACCAAACCAGCGGTAAAACCCTTTGACCGCCGATAGGGACCGCGCCAAGGACCGCGACGAAATCCCACGCCGCCGCTCAGACGCCATCCACGCGCGCATATCCTGGATGGTAATGGATTTCAGTATGTTAAGGCTGGGAGGCCCGCCCAGATGCAGGGCCAAAAATGCGGTAAACCCCAGCAAATCACGCCGATAGGCCTCGACGGTTTTGACGCTCGCCCCGTCAAGTGATTTGCTTGCCAAAAGCCAGTCATCGATTAGATCAACAGAGGCGTCCAGCGTTGTCATCAGCCAAGCCAGCGTCGCATCGAGCGTTCAAAAACCGAACCTAAAAAGGCCAGTAGGTCGCTGCCCTGATTGGGGTGGAACTGGTGCGGGTCCTCAGAGCCGAGCGCCAGCAAACCGGGCAGATTTCCGGCCCCGAGATCGAGTCGCATCAACGCCTCGGAACGGATCCACGGGGCTTTTGCGCCATAAAGCGTGTCTGACGCGTGCGCGATCTGGCGCAAAGTCACCACGCGCGACGACATATTGCGCGCCTCGGTCAGATATTCCTCGATGCTGCCGGGACGATAAAATCCCAGCGTTTCGCCGTATTCTTCAAGCAGCAGTTGCTGCGCCGCCAAGTTTGATGCGGGCGATTCCAGACATAGCTTTATCGCGTCAACCTTCAGAATATCGGCGACTTCACTACCAAGGCTCTGCAAAAATTCTGTAAAATCAAGTGGTTCTAGCAAGGCCAGCACTACGCGCTGAATTTGCTTTGTACCCGCGAGGTTCTCGTAAGCGGCGGCGATGACGCTTTGATGGGTGTCCTCAAGCCGGTCAAACCGCTCTTCCAGACGGTCCATCGCGATGCTGCGCAAATCAATTACATTGGCACCATTTGCCTGATCATTGGCTGTCACCAATACCTTCATCAAATCGCGGTCCTGCAAGATCATTTCCGGCTCTTGCAGCAGCTTATCACGAAGTTGATCCAACGCGCTGGTAGTTTTATTCATGCTTTGCCCCGTCTCAATACTAGACTCGATTATCGTTTATTTACAGGATCTTCTGCCCTGTTTTTTTCCAATCTTCCATGAATGTCGCCAGCCCTTTATCGGTCAGCGGATGATCCACGAGCTTGCGCAGAACCGCAGGCGGAGCCGTCACGATATCGGCCCCAACCAGCGCGCAATCCGAAATGTGGTTGACC
>CAYPUW010000020.1:0-16049 GCA_964413925.1 uncultured Rhodobacter sp.
GGGCTGCATTGCCTGCCACTCCGCCGCGGATGGTGAGGATTTCGTCTATTCGCCGGTGACGTTTAAGTAAGCGTTAACGACCGAAAACTAGAAAGGGCCGCGATATATGCGGCCCTTTTTGAATTGGTGAAGCGTGAACAGGCCAAGCGCGCTACCGCAACGCCGCCTCGATATTGCCGCCATCCACCGTCATCACATGCGCCGTTGTGCGCGGACTTAACGCCAGCGCAACGAACGCATCGGCGACATGGCTTGCCTCGACCTCGCGGTTGAGCAGATTGCCGGCCATATAAGTCGCCTCGTCAATTCCACGCGCGCGGGCGCGTTCCTTGATGAAAGCATCATCCAGCAGACCCGAGCGGATGCGGTCGGCGTTGATGCCGTTAACCCGCACGCCGATCTCGCCCAACTCCAGCGCCAGTTGGCGCAGCAAAAAGAACGTCGCGGCTTTGGGCAGGCCATATGCGCCGAAATTTTTGCCCGGATTAACTGCCTGTTTGGAGACGTTAAACAGGATTTGCCCGCCGCGCCCTTGGGTTTCAAACAGGCCCGTGGCGGCGCGTGCGAATTTCTGATGGGCAAAGAAATTAAGTTCGAAACTCTTGCGCAACAAGGCCTCATTCATGTCCTTCATGGCACCAGACCACGCGGCTCCGGCGTTGGAGATCAATATATCCAGCCCGCCAAAACGCTCGATACAGGCATTAATGGCGCGTGTGGCGGCGTCTTCTTCGGTGATATCAAGAGCCGCTCCCGCGTGGCGTTCGGCCCCGAGTGTGTCGAGCGCCTGCACCAGCGCTGCCTCATCCAGATCGACCAAAAAGATGTCGGCCCCTTTGGCGGCAAAGGCTTTGGCTGTGGCTAGACCAATCGCTCCGGCCCCACCGGTGATCAGCACCACCCGACCGGCCAGCGCGGGCGGTGTGGCTTTGCCGAGTTTGGCTTGCTCGAGCGACCAATATTCCATGTCGAAAATCTCGGCCTCGCCCACGGGATGAAACCCGCCGCAATCCTCGCCATACGCCATGGCAACGATGCCTTGCTGGGCCTGATCGGCGGCGATGGCGGCGGCTTTGGCGTCAAGCCCCATGCCGACAAGGCCCAAACCTTCGATCCAAGCCAGCGTCGGCGCGGGATTAAGCATGGTTTTACCTTCGGCAAAGCGCGCGGCATTGGGGGTGAAATAGGCCTTATAGTTGTTGATATAGGCGTCAACCGCGCGCTTGATAGCGCCCTTTCCCCCGGCGATGTCGGCGGTGTGAAGCACCAACGGGCGGTTCTTGGTGCGAATGACATGATCGGGCGTTGCCACCCCGCGCGTGGCCAGCACATCGATATCGGGGCGAGCAAGGAACTCGGTCACATTGTCGCCCGCGCGCAGGTCCATGACCGGCATTGGCGCATCGATATTGCCGCTAAAGTCGGCATTGGCCTGACCGAGGATGCCACGCAGAAGTGGCAGAATATCGGAGGCAGTCGAGGGCGCTGGCGCGCGGGCCGTGCTTGGCTTTTTCACCGGCGCACCACGGGTGCTTTCAAGCCAGCGCTCGGCCATATTTGTGTGTTCTATAATCCGCGCGTAGGCCAGTTTGGCCTCTTGCGCGAACGCGAAATGGCCGTGCTTGAGCAGCAATAAGCCTTCAGCCTCGGGATGGGCCTCGGCCACTTGTGCAGCCGCTTTGGCCAGCGCAAAGCCCGGCATGAAGAACGGCACGCAAGCAATGCGGTCGCCGAATATCTCTTGCACCACATCTTCGGCATTGGGCAGATCGGCCAGTGCCAGCATGACGGTGGCGTGGGTGTGATTGATGAATTTATGGGGCAGGTAGGCGTGAAGCAGCACCTCGACCGAGGGGTTTGGAGCCGCGGAATTCAGCAGCGTGCCGCGCACGGCATTAACCATGTCCTCGTCGGACAGACGATCAAGCGCGCGCAGTTCCAGCAGCGGATCAAGCCGCACGGCAGGCATGCCCTCAGCCTCGATATTGCCGAGATCCCAGCCGCTGCCCTTGATGTGCAAAACCTCGATCTCGCGGCCAAACAAATCACGCCGCCTGACCTTGCACGAGGTGTTGCCGCCGCCATGCTGTACCAGCGCCGGATTGGAGCCGATCAGGCGCGAGGCGTAAACCTCCAGCGCCAGCTCTTTATCGGCAGTATTCGCTCCGGCGTTGCGGGCGATTTGTTGGGCTTGGTCGTCGTTCCACAGGCTTTGAACCATAGCGTTTCTTTCCATTGGCAGGGGGATGAGGGGGTAAGGTTGGGTCAGAAATTCGCGCGCTCAGAGAACATCTCGCCCAGCCCGTCCGCCGAAGCCGCGCAAATGCCGCGCTCTGTGATCAGGCCGGTAATGAGCCGCGCGGGGGTGACGTCAAAGGCCGGATTACCTGCCCCCGTGCCATCTGGCGAGATTTGCACGCGCGCAACGGTGCCATCGGCGAGCTTGCCCTGAACATGGGTGACCTCTTGGCCGTCGCGCTCTTCAATCGGGATCATGGCCAGCCCGTTGCGCACGCTCCAATCAATGGTGGGCGAGGGCAGGGCGACGTAAAACGGCACACCATTATCATGGGCGGCCAGCGCTTTGAGATAGGTGCCGATCTTGTTGCACACGTCGCCATCAGCGGTGGTGCGGTCGGTGCCGACAATAACCAGATCAACTTGGCCGTGCTGCATCAGATGGCCGCCAGCGTTGTCAACGATCAGGCTGTGGGGCACATTATGGCTGACCATTTCCCACGCGGTCAGCTGCGCGCCCTGATTGCGCGGGCGGGTTTCGTCAACCCAGACATGGAGCGGAATTTGCGCCTCCATCGCGTGATAGATCGGCGAAGTTGCCGTGCCCCAATCGACCGTGGCCAGCCATCCGGCATTGCAATGGGTGAGGATGCGAACCGGCTCGCCCTTGGGTTTGTTTGCTGCAATTTCTTTTATGATTTCAAGGCCATGCCGGCCAATTTGGCGATTACACTCTACATCTTGGTCACAAATATCGGCGGCACGTTTGAGCGCGGCGGCGGCGCGCTCCCCTACTGGCAGCGGCGCAAGGCGCGAGCGCATATCGTCAAGCGCCCATCTAAGATTGATCGCCGTGGGTCGGGTCGAATGCAGGATCTCGTGGGTCTCCTCAATCGACAGATCGCTCGGGTCCAGCGCCATCTGCATCGCCATTGCATAAGCTGCGGTCGCGCCAATAAGCGGCGCACCCCGCACCCACATATCGCGGATCGCAGTAACAAAAGCCTCGCGGTTGGTCAGCTCGACCACGCGAAACTCGTGCGGGAGCCAGCGCTGGTCGATGATTTGCACATGCCCGCTGTCGTGGTTGAACCAGATCGAGCGGTAATGCTTGCCGTTGACTTTCATAAGCGCGTATCCTTTTGCCAGTATCTAGCATCTTGAAATTTCTATCATTTGTCAATGGGTATTGACATTTGAACAAAATCCGAGAAACTGCCCCCGTTTACCTTCGCCCGTTGACCCTCGTCAGCTATCCGCAAGGAGGATCAGATGACATCACCAAAAAAGCCCGCAAGACGCGCCAGCGGCGAGGATATCATCATCGAGGCGGCGTGGATGTATTATCATGACGGTCTCAATCAAAGCGACATCGCCGCTGCATTGGGCATCTCGCGGGCCACGGTTGTCAACTATCTTCAGCAGGCGCGCGAACGGGGATTTATCCGCATCACCATGACGCCGGAGGCGTTTACCACACACGAGGTCGCGGTTGCGCTGTGCGAGAAATTCGATCTGAAATCGGCTTATGTGCTGCCGCTTCTGGCGGGCGGGGACGCCACGGCCTTTCAGCGCACCGCGCGCGGTGCCGCGGAGTGGTTGCCGGATTTGCTCGGGCCGGGGGATCGTCTGGGTGTGTCGTGGGGCCGCACGATTTACGAGGTTGCCGAGGCGCTGGAGCAGACCAGCTCGCGCGATATGACCGTGGTACAACTGGTCGGCTCGATGGCCTCGCCTTACGGGTTTACCGCCGAGATTTGCTCGGCCCATCTGGCGCATCGCTTGGGTGCGCGGGTGATCAACCTGCATGCGCCTGCGGTGCTGAGCAACCCCGACCTTGCCGCTCAACTGCGCCGCGAGCCGATCATCGCCGCGCAGATTGCCGCTCTAAGCCATTGTAACAAAGCGATATTTGCGGCAGGCTCGTGCAACCCCGACAGCCATATTATCGGCAGCGGTGTGGCCTCGCTAACGGATCTGAGCTGGTATCTTGCGCGCGGAGCCACTGGCGTGATGTGTGGTCGCTTCATTGATCCCGACGGCAAACCAATCCCCGGCCCGCTTGATGATCGTATGATCGGTATCGAGCTTGAGAACCTGTTGGGGCTTGATATGGGGCTGTTGGTGTCTTGCGGCGAGGACAAGGTTTTGCCCATGCGCGCGGCGATAAATGGCGGCTATGTGACTCATGTGGCTACAGATATTGCCACGGCGAGGCGACTGCTGGCGGATGAGTGATCTGGCGTGCTGCTCCCAATGGGCGCGGCCCCAGATATAGACGGCCCTATTGTCGCAAGAACATCTGACCGTTTGCCAGACCGAATGCCGAGAGGCGGTTGAGAAACGAAAGACCGATCAGACTGGTTTGCAACGCGCCTTTTTCGGCGATGGCCCCCTTCACGACGAGTATCTCAACCCCGTCAAGCCGAACCGATGGCAACAGGACGGGAGCGACGTTGATTTTGCGGTCAGAGACGGTCAAGCGGGTGTTGAACGCTTGTTGCTCGGGGCGAAATCCCAGACGCTCGGCCTCTGCATATTGCAAGATCACTAGCGGAGTTGCCGTGTCGATGACCACGCCAAAGCTGGTGTTATTGATCTGCGCCACCGCGCGATAAACCCCGTCCCAAGCCACCGGAACTCTGGTTGTTGCGGGAAGTTTGGGGTTGCTTGGTGAGGAGGAGGGCGGCAGGCCGAGAACCGCATCTGGAATGGTTCCCGCAAGCCGCGCCTGCTCAACGGCGAACCAAACCAGTCCGGCCATCAGCGCGACCATTACGAATCGCGACGAGGGCGCGAGGGCTGACAGCAACGGGCGGAGCAACTCCGACGTGACGATCCCTGCCGCAAACAGCGCGCCATAGCCAAAAACGATCGGGCTGATACCGGCCAAACCGCCGTCAAAAATCCGGCTGCTGCGCACAAGCACAAACAACAACACCAACACAAAACCACCTAAAATAGCGCGCATGATCCCCCCAAAGGTTCATTCACGGCCTAGATTAGCCCTCAATAAACCCACTGTCACGCACCGGATCAACAATGCTTACATGCGGCCTTTACGACCGCCCCGGCGTTTACCGCGTAGCTTTTGGGATCGGGCTGGCAGATCGGCCATGATGGCTTGACGCTCTGATGCGGTGATGCGCGACCAACTGGCGATCTCGGCGCGGCTGCGCAAACAACCGATGCACAGGCCAGAGGCCTCATGGATCAGACAGATTTTCTGGCATGGGCTTTCGATTTCGTCGCGTTGCCAGATGTCGTCGCTCAAGATGTCGTCTCGTTTTGCAAATGCGCCAGCCGGTCCAGCGCTCCTTGCAGAATATAGCATGCCGCAACGTGATCAATAACTTCTGCACGACGTTTTCGCGATGTATCCGCCTCAAGCAACGCGCGTTCGGCGGCGACTGTGGACAGGCGCTCGTCCCAAAACGTGATTGGCAGGGGGGTCAGACGCGACAGGTTTCGCGCAAATGCCCGCGTTGACTGACACCGAGGCCCCTCGGTTGCGTCCATGTTTTTTGGTAGGCCAAGAACGATGCCGCCGATCTCGCGGTGATCGAAAATGGCAATTAGCGCTGCCGCATCAAGGGTAAATTTGCGCCGCCGGATGGTTTCAAGCGGCGAGGCCACTGACCATAAACGATCAGATATGGCCACGCCGATGGTTTTAGTGCCAAGGTCAAGCCCCGCCAGCGCGCGCCCCGGCGGGACCAATTGCGCGAATTGGGCAATATCGTCATGGGCTTGGTTCAATCGACGACCCCGGCGCTGGTGGCGGCTTCTTTGATCACGCTCAGCCCTTTGGCGTTGGACGCGAATTTCAGCTTGGCTTCGCCCCAGATTTTTGTGGCCTTTTCGGTTTCGCCGAGAACTCCGTAAGCGCGGATCAGTCGCGCCCATTCCTGCGCGGTGCCTCCGCCCGAGGCCAGACGCTCGGACAATTGACGCACCATGCCGTTGATCAGTTTTTGGCGATCTTTCTCGCTCATATTGGCGGCGTTCTTGATCTGGTCGGCGCTCGGACCACTAAGAGGTGGTGGGGGGGCCAATCGAACGCCAGCCATGCGGGCAACATCCGCGATCTGGCCACGGATTGGCGCGATCCACGGCGCATCTTCCGGCCCTTCATCGAGCAAATTAACCCAGACCTTATAGGCGATATCCGCGCGTCCGTTCTGGGCCAGATCAAGACCGGAATAATAACGCGCTCGTGGATCTTTTGGGTCTTTGGCAAATGCCTGTGCCAATGCGGCCTCGGCTTCGGGCGAGACATACCCTCCGGCGGCGATGATCATCAACTCGGCAAGATCGGTGTAATCGGTTCCGGTCGCTTTGCTGCCCAATATAGTGATCGCGCGCGATTTTGCTTGGTGTGCGGCCGCAAATCGCCCAAGGCGGGCCTCGTTTTGGACCAGAAAGTTAAGGCCACGTAAGTCATTGGGTCGCTGTTTAACCGTCGCGCGCAGCTTGGCCACGAGCTTTTTATAGGCGTCGGTGGCCTTGTCTTCCATCTCGGTGATATTGCCGACCCGGGTTTCGACCTCTTTTTGCGAGAGGCGACTATCGCGTGCGGTCTGAATTGCCGACAGTCGCTTGACCAGCGGTTGGTCCGCCTCGCCAGCGCTGCCGATCATGTAATAGGTTCCGGCGGTGCCGCCGATCAGAAACACCGCAGTGAGAGCCAGCAATACCAGATTGGCTTTGCGAGGGCTGTCGACGCTGATCACGGCCTCGTGCGCGGTGGCATCAGCTGCCAGCACGCGACGGGAAACCTCGGTTCGAACCTGTTTGGCGTCGTCTTCAGACAACACGCCGCGCGCTTGGTCGCGATCGACTTCGCTCAACTGATCCCGGTAAACCCGCATATCATAGTCATCAATCTCGTCCGTCGTTTTTTTAGGCGTGCGCAGCAAAGGCCACACGACGGCCAGAGTGACGATAACGCTGATCAGCGCGACGATGATCCAAAATTCCATTTCGGCTCCTTTAAGGGCTGGTATCTGCTATGGCTATTTTTTGGAAAGTTTTAGACAATTAGTCAAAGAGGCGAAAGGTGCAACTTGCAGCAAATCAGCGCAGGTAGCGGTGCGCCGGATCAGCGGCCTCTGAGAAGTCGCGTTGGGGCAACAACGTGAAGGAATGTCGCTAAATCCCCGTATTATGACGCCTTGAGCATTGGCGAATTGACCTGATTGGCGCAAGTAGAGTTAACTTGCAGCGAAATCGCGTCGGGCCATAGGCCGGATTTCGCCGGTATTATCGACCGTTGTTTGGGGAGTGCTGCCATCATGAGACGTTATTCAGCCTTTGCCATCGCTCGCGAAGCTGCGCGATTCCATACGGGATGGGGGCGGGCGTGGCGCGCGCCTGAGCCTAAGAAACACTATGACGTGGTGATTGTCGGGGCCGGGGGGCATGGTCTGGCCACGGCCTATTATCTAGGCAAGAATCACGGCATCACCAATGTTGCGATCATCGAGAAAGGCTGGCTTGGCGGCGGCAATACCGGGCGCAATACGACGATTATCCGGTCCAATTATCTGCAAGACGAGAGTGCGGCAATTTACGAGAAATCCCGCTCGCTTTACGAGACCCTGTCGCAAGATTTGAATTACAACATTATGTTCAGCCCGCGCGGGGTGATGATGCTGGCGCAAACCGAGCACGAGGTTCGCGGCTATAAACGCACCGAACATGCCAATCGCTTGCAAGGGGTCGAAACGCGGTTTATTTCGCCCGCCGAGGTCAAGAAACTGCTGCCGATTATCGAACTTGGCGGCCCGCGCTTTCCGGTACTTGGTGCGTTGTGGCAACCGCGCGGCGGCACTGCGCGCCATGACGCGATTGCGTGGGGCTATGCGCGCGCGTGCAGCGACATGGGCATGGATATTTTGCAAAAATGCGAGGTTACCGGCATCAATCAGGTGGCGGGCAAGGTGAGCGGGGTTGAGACCTCAAAGGGCGCGATTACTTGCAACAAGCTCGGCCTGATCGTCGCTGGCCATTCCGGTCATCTGGCGGAAATGGCTGGTTTCAGGCTGCCGATCGAAAGCGTGGCGTTGCAGGCGCTGGTCAGCGAACCGATCAAACCTTGCATGGATGTGGTGGTGATGGCCAACACGGTTCACGGCTATATGAGCCAGTCTGACAAGGGCGAAATGGTGATCGGCGGTGGGGCGGACGGCTTTAACAACTACACCCAACGCGGCAGTTTTCACCATGTGGAAGAGACCGTTCGCGCCCTGATTGAGACCTTCCCCATCATCAGCCGCCTCAAGATGCTGCGCCAATGGGGCGGGATTGTTGACATGACAGGGGATCGCTCGCCGATTATCGGCAAAACCCCGCTTGAAAACTGTTTCATAGATTGCGGTTGGGGTACGGGCGGGTTCAAGGCCATTCCCGGCTCTGGCTGGTCGATGGCGGCAACCATGGCCAAGGGCGAACCAGACGAGTTCGCGGCTGGTTTTGGTCTGGAACGGTTCCGCGAGGGGCGGTTTATTGATGAAAGCGTGGCAGCGGGGGTGGCGCATTGAGCCGGGTATTTTATCATTTCAACACACAAGTGCTGGCCAGATCCTTGGCTTTGGCGCTATTCCAGACAAAGGAAATCCCATGTTGAATATCAAACACCTCCTGTTCGCCTCGGCCATTATGGCCTTGTCGCTGGCAGCACCTCTGCAAATATCGGCCAAAGAAGCGACCATGTTTGACAATCGCGGCGCGTTTCAGCTTCGCGGCAAGGTGGCGGATCGCTCTTGCACGGCGCAAACCAACCTGCAATCCGCAAGCAACAAACCCGTTGGCCTTGCGCTTTACTGGCGGCCGAAAAAAAGCCTGTTTTTGCTGGTCAGCCACCCCGACGCAACTAACGACGGCAGCAAGCAAAAGATCCGGTTTCGGTTTCCAGATGGCAAGAGCATCGCGCTGAAACTGACCCTGCGCGACAAGACTTTGCAGGCGCGCCTTGGCATCGGTTCAAATATTCCGGCGCTGTTTCACGAGGTGAAAATCAATTCCAGCGTGATGATCGAACTGGAGGGTCTCAACGACAGTTTTCGCATTGATCTCGCCGAGAAAGGCAACGTGCAGCAAGGTCTGCTCGATTGTCAGAAATGGCTGAACCAATGAGCCGATCACGACGTTAACAGAAAGACCACGCCATGTTGATTTTGCACTGCCCCTATTGTGGCATCGACGCCGACGAAACCGACCTCAGCCCCGGCGGCGAGGCGCATATCACCCGTCATGGGGCCGAAGCGTCGGATGACGCGTTCGAGGCCTATCTGTTTCACAAGAAAAACCCGCGCGGGGTGCATTTTGAGCGTTGGCGCCATAGTTTTGGCTGCGGCAAGTGGTTTCATGCGGCGCGCGATACCATGACGCTGGAGGTGTTTGGCACCTACTCGGCGCAAACGTTAACGCCTCCCAAGGCTTTGATAAACAAGATTAAAAAGAAACGCCCTAACTGGGAGGGTTTTTGAACATGAGCACACGTTTGGCCAATTCCGGCAACCTGATCGACCGCACCAAGCCCCTGAATTTTACCTTCAACGGCAAGCCGATGAAAGGGTTTTGGGGCGACACGCTGGCCTCGGCCTTGCTCGCCAACGGGCAAACGCTGGTCGGGCGCTCGTTCAAATACCACCGTCCGCGCGGCATTATGGCGGCAGGTCCAGAGGAGCCAAACGCCCTTGTTGGCCTTGGTCAAGGCGGGCGGTTTGAGCCAAACCAGCGCGTCACCACAACCGAGATTTTTGAGGGGTTAACGGCCACTAGCCAAAACCACTGGCCGAGCCTTGAATTTGACGTGGGTGCGGTTAATAAAATGATGTCGCGGTTTTTTCCGGCAGGGTTTTACTACAAGACTTTTATGTACCCGCGCGCGGCATGGAAGCACCTGTTTGAGCCAATTATTCGTGGCGCTGCCGGTCTTGGCCGCGCGCCGAGCGAGCCTGATGCTGATCGTTATGAGCATTTCTACGCTCATGTTGATGTGCTGATTGTTGGTGGCGGCATCGCTGGTCTTGAGGCGGCGCTTCAGGCCGGGCGCGCCGGGGCCAAGGTGTTGCTGGTCGAGCAAACCGCCCATTTTGGCGGGCGCGCGATTGTTGACGGGGTGATGATCGACGACAAAGCCGCCTCGGAATGGGTCGCGCAGGCGTTGGCCGAACTGGCGACAATGAACAATGTCCAGACCCGCAACCGCTTGATGGGCGCGGGCGTTTATGATCACGGCTATGCGCTCGGCTATGAACGTCTGAGCGATCACGCACCTGAAATGACTGGTCCGCGTCACCGTTTGTGGCGCATTCGCACCAAGCGGATCGTGATCGCCACCGGCGCGATTGAGCGGCCTTTATCCTTTGCAGGCAATGATATACCCGGCGTGATGCTGGCCGGAGCCATGCGCGATTACGTCAAGAACTTCGGTGTTAGCGCAGGCGATCGCACCGTGGTCGTGACCAATAATGATGATGCTTACCGCACCGCCATCGCCTTGGTTGAGGCCGGTCTGAGCGTGCCTTTGATCATTGACGCGCGGCCAGAGGCGAGCGGCGCGTTGCCGCAAAAAGCGCGCGATCTGGGCATTCGCATTGAGTGCGCCAAGGCGGCCGGAACCGTGCTTGGCGGCAAAAAAGTAGAGGGCGTGACCCTGTGCATGCAAGCCGGTGAAGGCACCTCGCTTGAAGAAATCCGCTGCGATGCGGTCGCCATGTCGGGCGGTTGGTCGCCGGTTGTGCATTTGTGGTCCCATTGCGGTGGCAAGCTCGATTGGGACCAAGATCAAGCCATGTTCCGCCCCGACCCCAAACGCCCGCCACTTGGCGCGGATGGCGCGGGCTTTGTGCTGGCGGCAGGAACCGCCAACGGATTTTTGGATGCGGCCTCGGTTTTGAGCGATGCTTTTGCAGTCGGAAAACGCGCGGCTAAAGAGGTCGGAGCGCCGGTGAGCGCGCTCAAATCTACCGCCAAAGCCAGCTATGAGGCCGAGCAGCCCTTGTTGCCAGTTTGGTTAATGCCTCAAGGCGCGAGTCGGAAGTTGCGGATGAAAACCTGGCTCGATTATCAAAACGACGTCAAGGTTTCGGATGTGCAATTGGCGGCGCAAGAGGGCTATGAAAGCGTTGAACATACCAAACGCTACACCACGCTTGGCATGGCATCGGACCAAGGTAAGCTGAGCAATATCAACGGATTAGCTGTGCTTGCCGATAGCCTGAACGCCGATATTCCGAGTGTTGGCACCACCACCTTTCGCCCGCCCTATCACCCGATCAGCTTTGGCGCGATTGCTGGGGAGGCGCGCGGTGAGTTGTTCAAGCCCGTACGCAAATCGCCGATTCACGACTGGATCGACACCCATGGTGGTGTCTGGGAGCCGGTTGCCGATTGGCGCAGGCCTTATTGCTTTCAGAAAGCCGATGAGACCGTCGCCGATGCCGTTACCCGCGAAATCCTTAACACGCGCCAAAATGTCGGTCTGCTTGACGCCAGCACACTGGGGAAAATCCTCGTAAAAGGCCCGGATGCCGGCAAGTTTCTGGACATGCTTTACACCAACATGATGTCCAGTCTGAAGGTCGGGCGGTGTCGTTACGGGCTGATGTGTACCGAAAACGGGTTCCTCACCGATGACGGGGTGGTGGCGCGCCTGTCCGAGGATTCGTTTCTGTGTCACACAACATCTGGTGGGTCTGATCGAATTCACGCCTGGATGGAGGAGTGGCTGCAAACTGAATGGTGGGATTGGAAGGTTTATACCGTCAATCTGACCGAGCAATATGCCCAGATCGGCATTGTTGGTCCCAAGGCGCGCGAAGTTCTGGAGGCGATGGGTGGCATGGATGTCAGCCGCGAAAACCTGCCCTTCATGGGCTTTGTTGACGGCGAGATCGCAGGCATCCGCGCGCGCGCTTACCGCATCTCGTTTTCGGGCGAGTTGTCCTACGAAATTGCGGTTCCGGCGTCGCAAGGTCAAGCATTTTGGGACGCGGCGCTGGCGGCGGGCAAGGCCTTCGGCATCGCGCCTTATGGCACCGAAGCCTTGCATGTGATGCGCGCCGAAAAAGGCTTTATCATGATTGGCGACGAGACCGATGGCACGGTTATTCCGCAAGATCTCAATCTTGGCTGGGCGATTTCCAAGAAAAAGACCGATTTTCTTGGTAAACGCGCGCAGCAACGCAGCCATATGACCGACCCAAACCGAAAACAACTGGTTGGCCTGTTGACTGAGGATTCGCAAACCGTACTGCCTGATGCGGCCCATGCGGTTGAGGGTAAAAAGCGCGCCAACGGGATGGAAAATATTATCGGCCACGTCACCTCGACCTATTATTCGCCGACACTTGGCCACTCCATTGCCATGGCGCTGATCAAGGGTGGCAGCCAGCGCATGGGGGAAACGTTGAGTTTTCCGGTTGCCGAGGGGCGCATTATCCGCGCCAAAGTGGTTGATCCGGTGTTCCTTGATAAAGAAGGGGAGCGGCAAAATGTCTGAGGCGGTTTCGGCAATAAACAGCGCACCCTTTCAAGGCGCGGTCAAGATAGAAGATGCGGGCCTGCGCGGCATGATCACGCTGCGCGGCGATTTGGCGGATGAAAAACTGGCGGCGGCGGTGAAATTGGCCGTCGGTCTGGTCGTGCCAAACTCGCGTATGATCAAAGAGGGAAAAAACGGAGCCGTCGCTTGGATGTCCCCGGACGAGCTGTTGGTGTTTTGTGATTACCACCTTGTTGAGGGCGTGGTTGCCAAACTGGAAGAATCGCTTTCGGGAACGCATTTTCTGGCTGTAAATGTTTCTGACGCGCGGGCAATGTTCACGCTGAGCGGCGAAGGTGTGCGCGAGGTTATCGCCAAGGGTGCGCCGGTTGATTTATCTGTGCAGGGGCTAGAAATCGGGGAAATCAGACGCTCGCATATTGGGCAAATCGCCGCTGCATTTTGGCTGAGCAATGAGGAGAGATTACATATTGTCTGTTTTCGATCCGTCGGGGGCCATCTGTTTGAGTGGTTGAAAAATGCGGGCGAAGAAGGCTCGTTGCCTAAATTCCTTTAAGGATCAAAGGGCTTACTCCAAACGCTGATATCGTCTGTCGGCGTGATCCTTAAGGCGACCGTCGCGCGCAAATAAAAAGGTCACTGTCCTTGTGGCCGTACACGCGATCATCGCCCTTTGGTGGGGCTGAAATGATGCTCGATGGTTTGGGGGCATTGACGCTGGCGCATAAAACGATAGGAGGAGGGGATGACGCACCCTTCCTCCTTTCCTGTGGTCCGATTACGACCAAACAAATCGCCGCAAAAAATCCGCTTTGGATTTCCGTGGGTTTTCGCCGACGAACTTGTACTTGATCGTCGTACCCGCAACATCGAGGCTGGCACGATTGTCGAGCTGCAAACGGCGGATCGCCAGCCCCTTGGTCTGTGCGCATTCAACGCCGAGAGCAAAATAATCTGCCGGATGATGGAGCGTGACATCGCGAAACCGATTGATCGCGTGTGGCTGGAGCAGCGATTGCGACATGCTTTGAATTTGCGCGAAAGGCTATATGACGCGCCGTTTTATCGTCTGATCCACGCCGAGGCCGACGGGTTGCCGGGCGTGATCATCGACCGTTTTGGCGATGTGGCGGTTTTACAGCCAAATGCGGCTTGGGCGGAATTTATGCTCGATGATTTAATGGCTGCGCTGATTGCGGTTACAGGCGTGAAATCTGTGCTGAAAAACGGCATGGGCCGGGCACGGCAGTTGGAGGGGTTGGTCGAGGAAACCATTGTTCTGGCTGGAGAAATTACCGAGCCTATTCCGGTTCAGATGAATGGCGCAACTTATTTGGCCGATCTTCTGGGCGGTCAGAAAACCGGGTTGTTTTATGACCAGCGCGAAAACCATGCCTTTGCCTCTCGTTTGGCAAAAAATTCCGATGTGCTTGACGTTTTTTCCCATGTGGGCGGGTTTGCATTGTCGGCACTGGCTGCTGGTGCCAAGTCCGCGCTTTGTGTTGACGGCTCGGCCCCGGCGTTGGAGCTTGCATCTCGTGGCGCCGAAAAATCCGGGTTTTCGGCCCAGTTTTCGACCCTACGAGGGGATGCATTTAACGTGATGGCCGATCTTGCAGAGCAAGGTCGGAGCTTTGATCTGGTGGTTTGTGATCCGCCTGCTTTTGCCCCCAACCGTCAGGCGCTTGAGGCTGGATTGCGGGCCTATTCGCGGGTGGCACGGGCCGGGGCGGCGCTGGTTTCGCCCGGTGGTTATCTGGTTTTGTGCTCTTGTTCGCACGCCGCCGATCTTGGCCGGTTTCGCGAGGCTTGTCTGCGCGGGATCGGGAAAGCTGGTCGATTTGCTGCACTCCTTCACACCGGCGAAGCGGGGCCGGATCATCCGTCACATACAGCGCTTGCTGAATCAACTTACCTTAAGTCGTTGTTTTTTCGGCTTGATTAACCCTTGCCCCATGCGGCCTCACGGGCTTCGATCGCTTTGATCCGCTCGTGGGTCTTGGGATGGCTCAACAACCATGCCATCTGACCCCCGCCGCCTTTTGTCAGAGCGTCAAGCTTCAGAAACAAGGATTTTTGCGCGGCAAGTCCGATCCCGGATTTAACCAGCAGAGCGCTGGCATAGGCATCGGCCTCATACTCGTCCTGTCGTGACAGTCTGGCCGCCAACATCGTGGTTAACAGATTGGCGAGGTAGTACCCTACCCCCGGCAACACTCTTCCCAAGATCATGCCAAGCGCAGTTCGGATGGCATTTTGGCCGGAAAAATCAATCATCCGACGTCTCGAATGTCCGAGCGCCACATGTCCAAGCTCGTGCGCGATGACGCTGGTTAACTCTTCGCCGGTGACGTCGCCTTTAAGGTATTTTTCAAAAAAACCACGGGTGATGAAAATCCGGCCATCGGGCGCGGCCAAGCCGTTTACTGGCGTTACTTCATAAATGTTAACCTTGATTTTGGGAACATCGAGCGCCTGCGCCAAGCGTGAGGTCAACGCCTCAAGTTTAGGATCGCATAACGGGTTGGAGTTGGCGTCAAGCTCGCGCGCGGTTCGCCGAGCCGAAAAGCGGACCATTACATAGGCCCAGATGATCGCCAGCAGGATTGGGGTAAATTTCAACATTGTCTATATATGGGGGTTAGCCGGAATTTGGCAAACACTGCATCGTTTATTATCGCTACCATATGGTTCGGTCGACCAAGTACCGCGCTATAAGGCCCTGCGCGGCGATGTGCGCTTGCGGGTGCGTGAGATTATCCGGCAGGTTTGTCGCGAGAACGGTGTCGACATCTTGCGCGGGGTCGAGCCTCAAAGCTGAGCCTACTGCTCGCGCTCGCCGCCGCTTGGGTCAACAGGACAACTGCCACCTCTGTGCCGATCAGGCCCACCTTTGGGGGCCGGTTTTCAGGCAAGGCTCATGGGGTCGGATACACCGTATTTTCCGCGCCTTACAAAACCTCCGATACGTTCACCGCGCGCCCTTCACGCGCGCTGATCAAAGCGGCTTCGGCAATCGCCAGCGCGTGAAGACCATCCTGCCCGTTTGGGGATGGCGGCGTATCCTGAACCAAAGCGTCGATAAAGGCCGTGATCTCACCCGCGTAAGCTGCCTTGTAACGCGTCATGAAAAAATCATGCAGCGGTGGGCGGGCAAAACCTTGCGCATTGGCCAGCTCGATATCAACCGCGCGCTGGTTTCTGGCCGAGATCATCCCAGCCGAGCCATGCACCTCGATGCGTTGATCATAGCCATAGGTGGTCCGGCGCGAATTGGAGATCGAGCAATGCTGCCCGC
>CAYPUW010000021.1:0-15832 GCA_964413925.1 uncultured Rhodobacter sp.
CGCCCCTTGGCGCGCGAGCACATGGGCCAGCATATCCTTGGTCGAGGTCTTGCCAACAGAGCCGGTGATCGCGATCACCTTGGCCCCGCTTCGCGCCCGCGCCGCCCGTGCCAAAGCTTCAAGCGCTGCTTGCACATCGTTCACGATCAGCAACGGTGCATCGGCGGCGAGACCTTCAGGCACGCGCGACACCATCGCGGCGGCAGCCCCCTGCGCAAGCGCCGCACTCACAAAATCATGCCCGTCGCGCGTATCCTTCAGGGCAATAAACAGATCACCCCGCTCAAGGCTGCGGGTATCTATCGAAATCCCCGACGCGCTCCACTCGCCAGTGGTTTTTCCACCGGTCGCGGCGACGGCATCGGCGGCTCTCCACAAGGCGGTCATAATCCGGTCCCGTCCAGAGCCGCAACTGCGATGCTGGCCTGCTCCACATCGTTAAACGCCAAAACATCGTCACCGATAATCTGTCCGGTCTCATGGCCCTTGCCCGCGATCAACAAAGCATCCCCCGGCCCAAGCGCGTCCACCCCCATCAAAATGGCAGCAGCGCGATCATCAACTTCGGTGGCATTGGGGCAGGCCTCCATGATGGCGGCACGAATGTCGCCGGGGTTTTCAGAGCGCGGATTATCATCGGTCACAAACGCCAGATCGGCGAACTTTGCGGCCATCGCGCCCATCAGCGGGCGCTTGCCGCGATCTCGATCCCCGCCCGCGCCAAACACCACAACGAGGCGACCCAGAACATGGGGGCGCAGCGCGCAAAGCGCGGTTTTCAGCGCGTCGGGCGTATGGGCATAATCGACGAAAACCGAGGCTTTGTTGCTGCGCGTCGCCGCCAGCTCCATCCGACCACGAACGGTCTCAAGATCGCCGAGAGTTTTGAACACCTCGGGCGGGCCTTCACCACAAGCAATCACCAGCCCCGCCGCCATCAGCACATTGGAGGCCTGAAATCCGCCGATCAACGACAGGCGCGTCATGTGGGTTTCGCCTAGATAGGCGTACCTGACATCCTGCCCCGTTGCGTCAAACCGCTGCCCCAAAAGACGCAGGCTCGCCCCTTCACGCTGACCCACCGTCAGCACCTTCTGGCCGCGACTTTCGGCGATGGCCACGATCTCGGCCCCCTTGGGGTCGTCGATATTGACAACGGCAGTGCCACCACGCGGCAAAACCCGATTGAACAGACCTGCCTTGGCGTCAAAATAGTCCTGAAACCCGTGATGATAATCAAGGTGATCTTGCGTGAAATTGGTGAATCCGGCAGCGCTCAGCCGCACCCCGTCAAGACGAAATTGCGCCAGCCCGTGCGAAGAGGCCTCCATCGCCGCATGGCTGACATTCTGGTCAACCAGATCGGCCAACAGACGGTGCAGCGTGATCGGCTCGGGCGTGGTGTGCGATAAGGGCGCGCTCACGCAACCCTCAACGCCGGTGGTGCCGAAATTGACCGCGCGAAGGCCCAAACCCTCCCAGATTTGGCGCGTAAAACTGGCCACAGATGTCTTGCCGTTGGTGCCGGTCACCGCGATCATGCTTAAAGGTTGGCGCGCGAACCACGCTGCCGCAGCACGGGCCAAAGCGCGCCTTGGCTCGGCTGAGATCACCAAGGTCGCATCCGCCTCGCCAAGCTCACGCGCAGCAATGTTCGCCCCCTCAGCATCGGTCAAAACCGCCGCCGCCCCCATCCTCAGCGCATATTTGATAAACTCCGCCCCATGCACCTGTGTTCCCGGCAGGGCAGCAAAAAGATGGCCGGGTTTTACCTGCCTGCTGTCAACCGACAGGCCAGTGATCTGGGCGTCGGTCTGAGAGGTCGCGTGATTTTCCGCCACCAATCCCAGCGCCTGCAAGCTCAGCGTTTGCGCGTCTTGATGAACCATCTGCTTGCCTTTTGTGCTGGCGTGTTCAGTATTTTGACAGCGTGTATGCCATCTTGGCCTTGGGATCAATTACCGGCCTCATCCCCAACAGCGGAGCCACCCGGCGGATGATCTCGGAGGCCACCGGAACTGCCGTCCAGCCAGCGGTGCGACGAGGTTTAACGCCAGAGGTCTCCTCCGGCTCGTCATAGGTGACGACCAGCACATATTTGGGATCGGAGGTCGGGAAAACCGAGGCGAAAGTAGAGATCACCTTATCCTCGTAATAGCCACCCTGAGGATCGGGCTTGTTGGCCGTGCCAGTTTTGCCGCCAACCTCATATCCCGGCACATCGCCCATCGAGGCTGTGCCCCGCACGACCACTTGGCGCAAAATATCCAGCAATTGCCGCGAAACCTCGGGCCTTACCACACGCGGGCCGGGCTTTGGCGGAGACGTTACTTTCAACAGCGTCGGCACGACCTTGGTCCCTCCGTTCAAAAGCGACGCATAAGCCGTAGCCAGATGCAGAGGCGTTACTGCAATCCCGTGCCCATAGGCCACCGTCATCGTTGACAGTTCGGACCATTTTGGCGGCAACAACGGACGGACTTTGCGCGACGCGGGCAGTTCAAACTTTAGCGGATCAAACAGGCCTAAACTGTCCAGAAACGATTGCTGAAGCCCGCCGCCGATCTTGGTGGCGATATTGGCGGCCCCGATATTGGAGCTTTTGACGATCACATCCGTCAGGCTGAGCGTTTTACCATAATCGTGGAAATCCTTGATGACAAACTTGCCCCATTTCAGCGGTCCCTGAGTCGCAATCATGTCGTCCGGTGTGTAGGTTTTGGTCTCCAGCGCATTCGCAGCCGTGAACACTTTGAAGGTCGAGCCAAGTTCGTACAAACCCTGACTGGCACGATTAAACAGTGGGCTGTCGGAAGCCTTCCCTTTGATGAGTGGACGCGGACGCGCGTTCGGGTCAAAATCCGGCAACGACACCAAGGAGATCACCTCGCCGGTTTTGACATCCATCAAAATCGCCGCAGCTCCTTTGGCATTGAGCAGCTTCATGCCGCCGCTCAGCACTCGTCGGATCGCGGCCTGAACCGTGAGATCAATCGACAATTGCAGTGGTGCGCCCTGATTGGCGGGGTCACGCAGGAACTTGTCAAACTCATACTCGACACCGGCCACCCCGACGACCTCTGCAGAATGAACCCCTTCACGCCCAAATCTGGCCCCCCCCAAAATATGCGCCGCAAGGTTTCCATTAGGATAAAGTCGCATTTCGCGCGGCCCAAATAGCAGACCCGGATCGCCAATATCGTGAACGAGTTGTTGTTGCTCGGGCGAGATCTTCTGCCTCAGCCAGATAAATTTGCGCTTGGAGTTAAAATCCTTCAACAGCTTTTTGGGGTCCATATCGGGGAAAATCCGCCCAAGCTCCTCCGCAGCGCGACCTCGATCAATCATCAGTGGCGGCTGGGCATAGAGCGAGTTAGTCACAAGATTGGTGGCCAAGATAGCACCGTTTCGATCAACGATATTGGCGCGCTGCGCGTAAATCGTGGAGGCCCCGGAATCAACCATCGGCTCTTGCGGCGCGCGCGATGCCAGCACGCCCATGCGTCCACCGACAACAACAAACGCGGCAAGGAAAGCCAAACTCAGCACCAAAAGCCGGCTCTCGGCGCGCAACCGATCGTGGTCGCGCATATTCTCGTGACGTTGCCGGATGTTTTCCGCGACGATCCGATCAGGGTTTTCGCCCTTTTCGCGGGCCGAGATTATCCGGGCGAGCGGACGCAGAGGTGTGCGGATCATTGTGAAACCCCGCCGTTTTGCGCCGGATCAGCGGCAGACACATCCACCGGAGATTTCACGTCGTTCACGTCGAGATTGGGGAAGGCCACCTGCTCCACAGCCCCAAAACTTTCGGGCGCAAGCGGCATCAAGCGCAGCGCGTCAAAATTCAAATCGGTAAGCTCGCGCAACCGATCCGGGCGGTTCAGATAGGCCCATTCGGCCTTCAACACGCCGAGATTCTCCTGCATGGTGCCAATTTGACGCTGCAAATCATCTACCCGACCCAGCGCCGCCTGAGTTTCGTAATTCTCGTTATAGGCCCAATAGGCTAGGCCAACAACGGCCACCGCAGCAAAGAAATAGAGGATCGAGCGCATCAAGACACCACCATCAGCGCAATTTTCGGCAGACCAAGATCAGTCGCATTGACCTCCCCCGCCGGAGCGTCAAGCCGACGCGCCATGCGCAGTTTTGCTGAGCGCGCGCGGGGGTTTTCGCTCATTTCTTCCTCGCTCGGGCTGATAGCTTTGCGAGTTAGACGCTCAAATCTGGGGGCTTCCACCTCAAATTCCGGCGAGAATCGGTTGCCCCTTGGACCCGCCCCACTGCGCGCCTGAATAAACCGTTTCACGATCCTATCCTCCAGCGAGTGAAATGTGACGACCGCGAGAATTCCGCCGGGCCTGAGCGCATTTTCTGCCGCAACCAACCCGTCAACCAGTTGTTTTAGCTCATCATTCACCGCAATCCGTAGGGCTTGAAAGCTGCGCGTTGCCGGATGCACCTGCCCCGGTTTGGGGCGCGGCAAGCAGCTTTCGACCAAGCCAGACAGCGCGGCAGTTGTGGTAATCGGAGCGTTCTTGCGCGTCAAAACGATCTTGCGCGCGATCCGGCGCGAGGCACGCTCCTCGCCATATTGATACAAGATATCGGCCAGCGTGGTCTCACTGGCGGTATTCACGATGTCGGCGGCCGAAGTACCCGATTGGCTCATCCGCATATCAAGCGGGCCGTCTTGCACAAACGAAAACCCGCGCTCGGCCTGATCTATTTGCATTGAGGAGACGCCAATATCGAGCACAATCCCGTCAAGCAATGAGTGCCCGTGCTGTGCCGCCAAAATGTCAAGCTGGCCAAATTCCCCGGCGATCATCAGCAAACGCTCGCCATATTGCCCAGCCCAGCGCTCGGCGCGCAAAAACACATCGGGGTCGCGATCAACCGCTAATACGCGCGCAGCACCCGCATCCAGCAACGCCCGACTGTAGCCGCCAGCACCAAAAGTGCCGTCAAGCCACACGCCACTAACCGGCGAAATCGCCGCCATGATCGGGCCTAACAATACGGGAATATGCGGCGCGGCAGTCAAAGCAGAACCAGCTTTTTGCGCCATAATTCAGACCTGCCCGTCGCCATCCAACAGGGCGAGCGGATCAAACCCTTCTTCGAACTCGCCGCTGATATCCTCAAACTGGGTCGCTTGCGCGCTGTATGTTTCAGGGTGCCATATCTGGAACGTATCGCCGGAGGCAATGAAAAACGCCTCATTGGTAATACCGATTTTGTTGCGCAGCTTTGGCGACAAAACCAACCGCCCGGTTTCGTCAACCTGAGTGGGGACGGACTGACCGGAAAACATCCGCTCCAACATCCGCCGATAGCGCGTGCCGCGCGGCATCTTCGCGATCCGGTTGTCCACATCATCCATGGCGGTGATCGAATAACCTTCTAAAAACGCGCGCGTGGAGTCGCCGTATACGATCACCAAATTAGGGTTAAGGCCCTCGGTCCAGTCGGGGTCGTTTTCCTCAAGTACACGGCGAAATATGGCCGGGATCGAGACCCTGCCCTTGGCGTCCACCTTATGGACACTTTCGCCTCTGAATTTGCGTGCCACTGTCCCTCATGGCTCCCGTAATTGCGTTTCTTTGGCCCTAAAACGGGAAACGGCGGATCAAGCTGCTGCCACTGCTTGATCCACCGATCTCGTTCCGTTTTCGGACCGGTCCGGTTTTGCGTTGCCACCTGGGGGGGTGTCTGCTCGCGAACGCGCCGGATCTTCTTCAAAGATGAAAAGCGGGTGCCTGTATGAAACCTGACTTACGGTTTTTTCGGGTCTTGGTGCCCGTCAATTCCCCGTCCCTCATCGTGTCATTAGGGATACAATGGGAATTCATACCACGCAAGACATTTAGCGGTTAAACTGCACGTAGAGCAATAAATCTAACCAAAATAAAACGGCAACAATGAATGTAATTACACGAGATTAGGCTCAATTAGTGGAATACGATGCTCGTCCCTACCATATATAGCGTTATATTATCGGAATAATATTTTTCCCATAATCTCCCATATCATCCCAATAATATTAGAACATACACGGAACATAGATAATTAGAAAGACAATTATCGACAAATTGGGCGAAAATTTAAGGCAAATTATGCAAATAACGCCGAATCACTCCGGCGTTATTTCAAAATAGCGTTTTCAAGCCATCGATCAGATCAGGCGAACCCGTCACTAATCAGCCCCTTGGCGATGTCGGCATAAATACCCGCCACCGGACCATCGCCAATAGCCACCGGCTCGCCCTTGTCAGAGGCCAAGCGGATTTCAACGCTGAGCGGGATCTCGCCCCGGAAGGTCAGACCAAGCTTGTCAGCCTCGGCCTTGGCACCGCCATGACCAAACAAATGATCCTCGTTGCCGCAATTGGGGCAAATATAAACCGACATGTTTTCGATCATTCCCAGCACCGGCGTATTGGTCTTCTCAAACATGTTGATGGCTTTGCGCGCATCCAAAAGCGCGATATCCTGCGGAGTCGAGACGATAATCGCCCCGGTCACCACGGTTTTTTGCGCCAGCGTAAGCTGCACATCGCCCGTGCCGGGGGGCAGATCGATAACCAGCACGTCAAGCTCGCCCCACGCCACTTGCCCCAAAAGCTGCTGAAGCGCGCCCATCAACATCGGCCCACGCCAGATGACCGCCTCGTCCTCTTTCAGCATCAACCCCATCGACATAAACGTCACGCCGTGGTTTTTGAGCGGAATGATCTGCTTGCCATCAGGCGAGGCCGGACGTTTGTTCAGCCCCATCATCCGGTGCTGGGATGGTCCGTAAATATCGGCGTCAAGCAAGCCCACGCGCCGCCCTTGGCGCGCCAGTGCCACCGCCAGATTGCTGGCGACTGTCGATTTACCAACCCCGCCTTTACCCGAGGCAATGGCGAGGATGCGGTCAACGCCCGGTACATGCTCCGGTCCCTTTTGCGGCTTTGGATGTCCGCCGATCTGCAAGTTTGGCGGCGGAGGGGCCGACTTAGGCGAAGTTACATGTGCCGTCAGGATAACCGAGGCCTTCTCCACACCGGGCAGCCCCACCAACAGCCTTTCGGCGGCGGCGCGCGCAGGCTCCATCGCCGGGCCATGCTCGGCGGGGACTTCCAGCACGAACCGCACCGTCTCGCCCTCGATCGACAAAGCGCGTACCATATCGCGCGAAACGATGTTGCCACCATCCGCCAGCTCTATTTTAGTGAGCGCCGCCAGAATTTCGTCTTGTGTAACAGCCATAAGAGCTACCCCGTTTTTGAGCCTGATTTCGACGTTTCCCCTTGACAGGGCCACTGCTTTACTTTGTGTAAAAAGCAACCGAGGACAAGGGCTGTCTAATATTTTTCAGAGGCACGTATGGAAATGCTGATACAGGCATGGATGCTGGTTGTGCAGGGCGATCCGCACCTGATGCAGATCATTGGCCTGTCGCTTTATGTCAGCCTGACTGCCAGTTTTCTGGCGGCGGTGATCGGCATTCCGCTTGGCGCGGCTCTTGCGATCTGGCCGTTTCCCATGCGCGGCGTGTTAGTGGTGCTGTCGACCTCGTTTCTGGCTTTGCCGCCAGTCGTGGTCGGTTTAAGCGTTTATTTATTGCTCTCGCGCGCTGGTCCCTTGGGCGAGCTTGGGTTGTTATTCACGCCAACGGCGATGATTATCGCGCAAACAATCCTGATCACACCGATCATATTGGCCCTCACGCGCGAGGCGGTTCTGCCCCTGCGCCGGGAATATGACGCTCTGCTTTTATCGGTCGAGGCGGGCGGTTGGCTGAAGCTGAGAACCTTGATTTGGGACGCGCGCTACGGCGTTGTGACGGCTTTGCTTGCGGGGATTGGTCGCGCCCTGGCCGAGGTCGGCGCGGTCATAATGGTCGGTGGAAACATCGACGGGGTCACGCGGGTCATGACCACAACCATCGCGCTAGAGACCTCAAAAGGCAATCTGGAGCTGGCGCTGGCGCTCGGAACGGTCCTCTTGACCATTGCCATTTCGATTAACGCGTCAATCCATCTCGTTTCGTTATTTGGCCGACGCTACGAGGTGACAAGATGAGCGCGCCGCATCTTCGGTTTGAGAATGTCGAGATAGCGGCCAATGGCGAGACCTTGCTTGGTCCCTTGACCCTAAGCGTAACCAGCCCCGGAATCACCGTGATCATGGGACCAAACGGCGCTGGCAAGAGCCTGTTGTTGAGCGCCGCACACGGGCTGATTGATCCCTCGGTCGGCTCGATCACATGGGACGGGGTCGCGGCGCGCACGAACCGCGCGGCGCGGGGCTTTGTGTTTCAGACCACGCCGATCTTGCGCCGCTCGGTCACTGGAAACGTGGTCTTCCCGCTGATCGCGCAAAAAATCCCCGGCCCCAAACGCCGCCGATTGCTGCAAAACGCGCTGGAGGCCGCGCGCCTGACCGATGCCGCCCATAAACCGGCGGCGGCGCTGTCTGGCGGCGAGAGAAAACGTCTGGCGCTGGCGCGAGCGATGGTTTGCGAACCGAAAGTCCTGTTGCTGGACGAGCCTGCCGCCAACCTCGATCCAGCCTCGACATTCGAGCTAGAGCAAAGCTTGCGTAACATATCAAGCGGGAGTACAAAAATTTATCTGTCCACCCATGATATCGCGCAAGCGCGTCGGTTGGCAGATGATATCCTGTTCATCGACCACGGTCAGCTCGTAGAGCAGTCGCCGGCCCCTGAATTCCTAAACACCCCTGCGACAAAAGCAGCCGCAAACTACCTGAAAGGTATCTTATGATCCGCATATCCGTTGTTTTATTATCTCTTATGCTCGCGCAGATGGCGCATGCGGGCGACAAGTTTATTACGCTCGCCTCAACCACATCCACCCAGAATTCCGGCTTGTTCGGGGTTATTTTACCTAAATTTACCGCTAAAACAGGTATTGACGTACATGTTATCGCAGTTGGCACCGGCCAAGCCCTGAGGATCGGGCGCAATGGCGATGCTGACGTGTTGCTGGTGCATCACCGCCCGTCGGAAAACAAGTTCGTTGCCGAAGGCTATGGCATCGACCGTTTGGACGTCATGTATAATGACTTTATCATTGTCGGTCCCAAAAGCGATCCCGCCAAGATCGCCAACAGCAAGAACGTCGTTGCGGCATTTAAGGCAATCGCCAACTCGAAATCCCTGTTCGCCTCGCGCGCCGATGACAGCGGCACCAACAAAAAAGAGCTGGAGATCTGGGCGCAGGCCGGGATTACCCCATCAGGAAGCTGGTACATGCAGACCGGCTCTGGCATGGGCGCGACTTTGAACCTGTCGCGGATCAAAGACTCCTACACGATGACCGATCGCGGGACTTGGATCACGTTCGGCAACAAAGGTGACCTTGTGCGGCTTTATTCCGGCGATCCCGGCCTATTTAACCCTTACGGCGTCATTCTGATCAATCCGGCGCGTCACCCCCAAACCAAAGTCAAGCTCGCGCGGATATTTGAAAACTGGTTGGTGTCAGATGAGGGCCAAAAGGCAATCAGCGACTATCGCATCGAGGGCCAGCAAGCGTTTTGTCCTAACGCCAAGAACACAAGCTCTGAGGTCAAGGACAAAGCGGCCTGCCCAGTCGAAGCCAACTAATCGGGTCGATCCTTACACTTTGAGCGGCGGCGTTTTCATACGCAGATGCCGTCGCTCAAGCCATGCATTTAATGCATAACGGAAATGCCATTTTCCCGGATTGTCACATCCCTCCAAAGGTCTAAGTAGGGGTCAACGAGACAGCAAACTTCGATCCGTTAGGAAAACACCATGGCTTATGTAATCCCAGCCGCAAACAACATCTTCCACCCCGGCGCAGCCGTTCAGCGCGCTTTGCACACATTCTTTGGCGCCCGTAAACGCAGTGCCGTTTATCGCGCCACTCGCAACGAATTGATGGCATTGTCGGATCACAATCTCTCTGATCTGGGCATCAGCCGGTTCGACATCGACCGCGTATCTTTGGAAGCCGCTATCGGCTCTGCACAGAACTAACACCACGAGATATTGCGAAAACCCAACCCTCCCTCGGGTTTTCACAAAAAGAGACGGCGTCGCAATCCTCCCTTTGCGGCGCCGTTTTCTATTGTCTGAAACCGCGACGTGACACCATCCGTTTTCAAAACGGAATATCGCCATCCCCGGTCACAAAGCTCGCCAATATCTTTTTTTCACCGGCTTTTTCAAAATTCACCGACAGCTTGTCGCCCTCAATCGCGGTCACAAGACCATAGCCGAATTTTTGATGGAACACCCGATCGCCCAGAGAGAAGCTCGCGACCGCATCCATATCAATCACCACATGTCGCGCCTCACGCGGCTGGCCCAAGCCCCGCTGCGCACGGCGTTCCTGCATCCGTTTCCAACCGGGAGAATTGTAAACATCAGCCTTGGCAACCCGTTGATCAAGGCCCGAGCCTTGGCCGCCAGCATCGCTTGCACTCGGAGCCGCCGCGCCGTAGCCGCCGCCATACAGGCCCGGTGGGGTCAGAACCTCCACATGATCGGTGGGCAGCTCGTCAATGAATCGCGATGGCAGCGCCGATTGCCACTGGCCGTAAACCCGCCGATTGGCGGCAAACGAGATGGTGCAATGGGTTTCGGCCCGCGTGATGCCCACATAGGCGAGGCGGCGTTCCTCCTCCAAACCCTTGAGGCCACTTTCATCCATTGAACGTTGCGAGGGAAACAAGCCGTCCTCCCAGCCGGGCAAAAACACCGCCGGAAACTCCAGCCCCTTGGCGGCGTGCAAGGTCATGATCGAGACTTTCTCGGCCGCGTCTTCCTGCTCGTTTTCCATGATCAGGCTCACATGTTCTAAAAACCCTTGCAGGTTTTCAAATTGCTCCAGCGCCTTGACCAGTTCCTTGAGGTTTTCAAGCCGCCCCGGAGCCTCGGGGGTTTTCTCAAGACGCCAGTGATCGGTATAGCCGCTCTCCTCCAAGATCATCTCGGCCAGTTCGATATGATTGCCGCCGTCTCGCACAACCGCGCGCCAGCGGTCGAAATTGGCCAGCAACGCGCCAGCGGATTTACGGTAGCGCGCGCCAAGGCTTTGCTCGTCAAGCGCAATACGCAACCCCTCCAACAGCGCCACACCGTTTTGGCGCGCTGCCGCCGTGACTTGCTGCATCGCCTTGTCGCCAAGGCCGCGTTTAGGCGTGTTGAATACCCGTTCAAACGCCAGATCATCGTCGGGGCTGACGGTGACGCGAAAATAGGCCATCGCATCGCGAATTTCGAGCCGCTCGTAAAAGCGCGGCCCGCCGATCACGCGGTAGGGCAAGCCGATGGTCAGGAACCGATCCTCAAACGCGCGCATCTGGTGGCTGGCGCGCACGAGGATCGCCATATCATCAAGCGAAACCGCATCCTGCCCACGAGTGCCGCGTTGCAACGCCTCGATATCCTCGCCAATCCAGCGCGCCTCTTCCTCGCCATCCCAATGACCGATCAGACGCAGCTTGTCGCCACCCTCGCGGTCGGTCCACAGGGTCTTGCCCAAGCGATCCTCATTGCCGGAAATCACCGCCGAGGCCGCTGCCAGAATATGTGGGGTCGAGCGATAGTTTTGCTCAAGGCGAACCACCATCGCGCCGGGGAAATCCACCTCGAAACGCAAAATATTGCCAACCTCGGCCCCGCGCCAGCCATAGATCGACTGATCATCATCGCCCACGCAGCAGATGTTTTTATGCGTCGAGGCCAGCAGGCGCAGCCACAGATATTGCGCCACATTAGTGTCTTGATACTCGTCCACCAGAATAAACCGAAACCACGCCTGATATTTGGCCAAAACATCCGCATGGGTTTGAAAAATCCACACCACATGCAGCAAAAGATCGCCAAAATCGACCGCATTCAGGGTTTTGAGACGGGCTTGGTACTGCTCGTAAAGCTCGGTCCCGCGACCATTAAACGCCGAAGCCTCCGCCGTTGGCACCTTATCAGGCGTCCACGCGCGGTTTTTCCAGTTATCAATCAGCCCGGCCAACAGGCGCGCAGGCCAGCGCTTGTCGTCGATATTTTCGGCCACGATCAACTGCTTGAGCAACCTGATCTGATCGTCGGTATCCAGAATGGTAAAGTTGGATTTCAGCCCCACAAGCTCGGCATGACGGCGCAGGATTTTGACGCAAAGCGAATGAAACGTGCCCATCCACGCCATGCCCTCGACCGTATCCCCAAGTAGGCCGCCAAGACGGTTTTTCATCTCGCGTGCGGCCTTGTTGGTGAATGTCACCGCCAAAATCTCGTTGGGGCGCGCGCGGCCGGTTTGCAACAGATGGGCGATGCGGGCGGTTAGCGCACGGGTCTTGCCGGTGCCAGCCCCTGCGAGCATCAAAACCGGCCCGTCAAGTGCCTCAACCGCCTCGCGTTGCGCCTGGTTCAACCCGTCAAGATAGGGAGCAGGTCGCGCACGCATGGCCTGCGCCGACAGGCTCAGCGCGGCTCCGGCTTCAAACGCATCTGATTCATCAAACTGGCTCATAAGCGGTAAACTAGCGAGAGCGCTTGGGAATTGAAAGGCATGTTCGCAAATTGTTCTTTAAGGCAAGGCGATTTTTCCCCGAACTGGCCCGAACTGGACAAAGGCCGACCGGAAGGTATAGATAAAATCCGAGGAGACACCGCAAACGCGGTGCAAGATCGAAAGATGTCACACTTTCTAACTCCATCTCAGGCGCGCGAATTCTATGACAGATTTGGTGCGCGTCAAGATCGGCAAGGGTTTTACGAAGACGCCGCACTGGCCGAGCTTTGCCAGAATTGCGAAATTGACAAGGCCCGCAATGTTTTTGAATTTGGCTGCGGAACCGGCCGGTTTGCCAGCCTGCTGCTGCGCAAACATCTATCACCAGACGCGCGGTTTTCCGCCTGTGATATCAGCGAAAACATGGTTGCGCTTGCCCAGGATCGGCTTGGCGAATTTTCAACGCGCAGTTTGATCTGGCAATGTGACCACGCGGTCGATTTTGAGCCGGGCAAGCCGCCATTTGATCTGATCGTTTCGTCCTATGTTCTTGATCTTCTGCCGCCCGACGGCATTTGGGATATGCTGGCTGAAGCTGCGCGCTGCCTGAGCGCAGGAGGGCGTTTGGGGTTGGTCAGTCTGACCGATGGCCGCCAAGGGTTTTCTTGGTTAACCTCTCGGATATGGGCCACGGTCCAGCACTTGCGACCAAACCTCGTTGGCGGCTGCCGACCCGTTAGATTGGCGGAATATCTAGACCCGAAAATCTGGCGCATCACCCATCAACGCGTGGTGGTTCAGTGGACAGTACCGTCCGAGGTCATTGTGGCCGTTCGCCGCTGAGATGTTTTTGATCTGTCGCCTTCAAAGGCCAGCATATGGGTGTTAATCCAGTCGAGAAAAACCGACCGTGGCTGATGACCACCGTTCAAGCGCGCAGACCGGGCCTTGCGCAAGTTGGCAAAGCCCGGCCCGGTGTTTTTATCCGTTGATCACGTTATGGATCTGAGAGACCTTCGGCTCGACCGGGGTCACACCGACTTTTTGAAGTTCGGGCATCAAAACCGCGCCGAATTTCTCCAACAGTTCGGGCGAGGTCCAAACGTCGGTAACGACGATACTGCCGTCGCCCTGAACGCTGGCCGTGTGGTATTGGCGACCTTCCGGGTTGGTGACACCGGCGGCATCCAGCCCTTTGAGCAGATTGTCATATTTGGCTTTGTTCATGGTGGTAAGTTCAAAAACTGTCATGATCGACATGGTTTTTCTCCTGAAAATTACGAGGGCATCTGGTTTGGTTTGGCCCTCTGGTTGCTGATGGATAAGGATTGCCACGAGGCAGGGCACACCGGAACCCGCGCCGGTGCAAAGCGCTTATGCAATTGTGAATAGGCAAGGGCGGGCGTGGCGGCTATGCTATATTTCACGCAATCAGAGAGGTGAGCGCAGATGTTTGACTGGAACGATCTGAAAATTTTCGTCGCCGTTGCGCGTACCGGCTCCAGTCTGGCCACGGCAGGCGAGACCGGAATTTCGCAAGCGACCGTCAGTCGTCGCATCAGCGCGTTGGAGCGGCAGTTAAACGTGCAGCTCTTCACCCGCGACACCACCGGGTTCAAGCTCACGCCAAACGGGCAGGTTCTGATCTCGACGGCAAAAGAGCTAAGCGCCGGGCTTGATGCCTTTGAGGATATTGCCGGACGCCTGCAACGCGCGCTATCGGGCAAAATCCGCATGACCGCGTCGCATATGTGGACCAGTTTCGTCATGATGCCGATTGTCGTCGCGTTTCGCCGCGAGCACCCGGATATCGACATCGAGATGGTCACCAGCAACAGCTTTCTGGACCTTCGCAAAGACGGAATTGATTTGTCGTTGCGCATTGGCAAACGCCCAGACGACCCCAACCTGATCGCCCGCAAAGTGGGCAGTTTTGGCTGGGGGGTTTATTGCGGTCGTCAATATGCCGCTAATTTTATGCCACCCCGCACCCCCGGCGAGATGCGCGGCCATGATACGCAAAGCTTCAGCGGGGATTTTCAACACACTGAACGGGGCCGCTGGTTTGACGGGCTTGGCGATGAGGACAGGGCACCGCTGTCTCGCTGTGATACCATCGCCGGGATTAACGCCGCGTTAAAAGTGACCGACGCAGTCGGCCAGCTTCCCAGAATATTTGCCGACGCAGACCAAGACCTCGTTCACTGCTTTGATGCACCCGACGCGCTGGCACAAGACGCATGGCTGGTCACAACCCCAACCGCACGCGCCGCGCCGCATATTCAAGCGTTTATCGAATTTTCAGTCCCACTGATCGCCGCGCAAGCTGCCAAGTCAAGGGGCAGAGCCCATTAATCTGGCTCCATCAGCGCGTAAACTTCTTATACTTCATCCGTTTGGGTTCCAGTGCATCTGCCCCGAGGCGGTGGAGTTTATCGGTCTCGTAATCCTCAAAGTTACCCTCGAACCACTCCACATGGCTGTCGCCTTCAAACGCCAGCATATGGGTGCAAATGCGATCGAGAAAAAAGCGGTCGTGGCTGATGACCACAGCGCAACCGGCAAAATCAACCAGCGCATCCTCAAGTGCGCGCAAAGTCTCCACATCAAGGTCGTTGGTCGGCTCATCGAGCAGCAACACGTTGCCCCCCTCGCGCAAGAGCTTGGCCAAGTGAACACGGTTACGCTCGCCGCCCGACAGCAGGCTGACCTTTTTCTGCTGGTCCCCACCTTTGAAGTTGAAAGCACTGCAATAGGCGCGGCTGTTGACCTCGGCGTCGCCCAGCTTGATGATGTCCTGACCGTCGCCGATCACCTCCCAAACGGTTTTGGTGCCATCAAGCGCGTCGCGCGACTGATCAACATACGAAAGCTTGACCGTGTCGCCATACTCAATCGCGCCCGCATCCGGCGTATCCTGCCCGGTCAGCATCCTGAAAAACGTCGATTTACCGGCACCGTTCGGGCCAATGACGCCGACAATACCCCCCGGCGGCAGGCTGAAGGTCAGCCCGTCGATCAGCAAATTATCGCCAAACCCCTTTTTCAAAGCATCAATCTCGATCACTTTGGAGCCAAGGCGCGGGCCGTTGGGAATGACGATCTGGGCGCGACCAAGCTTTTCACGCTCGGACTGGTTGGCCAGATCATTATAGGCGTTGATGCGCGCCTTTTGCTTGGCTTGACGGGCTTTGGCACCTTGGCGCATCCATTCCAGCTCGCGCTCCAGCGTTTTTTGTTTGGACTTGTCCTCGCGCGCCTCTTGGGACATGCGTTTGCTTTTACCCCCGGCATCGAATATAATTTTTTCCCTTATTCCGAATCTAACAGCA
>CAYPUW010000022.1:0-4547 GCA_964413925.1 uncultured Rhodobacter sp.
GCAATCATCAACGCAAAAAAAACCCCTGATCGTCCGGCTCCCATATCGGAAACCTCGGCGATTGGCTGGCTGCATAAACATCTGTTCAGCTCTGTATTCAATACGCTGCTTACATTTATAATGCTTTATATCATCTACCTGACCGTGAGCGGTGTTTTGACATGGGGTGTGCTGGATGCAACATTTGTCGCCGATAACCGGCGCCAGTGTTATGATAACAGCCTGACTGGCGCGTGTTGGGCCGGGGTGTTCCACTGGTTTAATAATATCTTTTACGGGCGCTATCCACGTGATGAAATCTGGCGGATAAATTTCGGTGGATTGCTGCTGGTTTTATGGATGGCACCACTGTGGATGAGCCGCGTGAAAGGCAAAGTCCTTGTGGCTACGACGGCGGTGGTTTTCTACCCGTTCCTTGCCGGCTATCTGTTTTCGGGCGGCGACAAGGGCTGGTTCATGCAGATCATGGTCGCAGGGGCCATCACCGCGTTCGCGTTCAATATGTTGAACGTGCTGACCGGGCTGTTTGGATCACAGAGCCTGAGTACCTTTCTGATCAATACACTCGGACAACAAAACGCCCCTGATAAGACCCGGCGTAATATTCTGTTAGTTCTCATGGCTATTGTTTTTGGCACGGCATTTTTTGGCAGACGGGCCAATCCCTTCAGCCGATCGTTTGGACCAAATGGGGCGGGTTATTTCTGACGCTGGTCATTTCGGGCGTCGGCATAGCTTCGGCTCTGCCCGGCGGTATAATTCTGGCACTGGGGCGGCGCAGTAAACTGGTGATCGTGCGTGTGCTCAGCATCGGGTTTATCGAAGTTTTCCGCTCGGTCCCTCTTATCACTGTGCTGTTCATGGCCACCACCATGTTTCCGCTGTTTATGCCCGAAGGGTTTGTGCTCAACAAGCTGGTACAGGTCATCATCGCTGTGGTGCTGTTTAACGCCTGCTACATGGCGGAAACCGTGCGTGCCGGGCTTCAGGCCATACCCAATGGGCAATATGAAGGGGCGCACACCATTGGTCTTGGCTATTGGAACACCATGCGGCTGGTCATCATGCCTCAAGCGCTCAAATACATGATCCCCAATATTGTTGGCAGCTTTATCGGGCTGCTGAAAGATACCACGCTGGTGTCGATTATCGGGCTGTTTGATATACTCGGCATGTTGCGTTCCATCAGCAAGGACACACCTTGGCTGGGCTTGCACAAAGAGCCGCTTATTTTTGGTGCAATCCTGTTTTTCATCATGTGCGCCTCGATGTCCAAATACAGCCGACATCTTGAAGTGAAACTATCGGCAGGCCGCTCCCATTGACCTGCATTGCCCATTGACCTGAATTGAAGGAAAAACATCATGAGCAACGCCCCCAAAAAGAGCCAGCTTGCCTCGGCCGTATCCAGCGATGTGATGATCGAAATCACGCAAATGAATAAATGGTATGGGCAATTTCATGTTCTCAAAGACATCGACTTGACGGTTCACAAAGGCGAGCGGATCGTGGTTTGTGGTCCCTCCGGCTCTGGCAAATCCACCATGATCCGTTGCATCAATGCCCTTGAGGAGCATCAGGAGGGCGAGGTCATCGTCGATGGTATTCTGCTGGGCAAAAACCTGAAAAATCTTGACCATATACGCACCGAAGTCGGAATGGTGTTTCAGAATTTCAACCTGTTCCCGCATATGACCATTCTGGAAAACCTGACCCTTGGCCCAATCTGGGTGCGCAAGATGAACAGGGCCGACGCGCTTGAGACCGCGATGAAGTATCTGGAGCGGGTCAGAATTCCCGAGCAGGCCGATAAATACCCCGGCCAACTGTCAGGTGGACAGCAACAAAGGGTGGCGATTGCGCGCTCGCTTTGTATGAATCCCAAGATCATGCTGTTTGACGAGCCGACCTCGGCGCTGGACCCCGAGATGATCAAAGAAGTGCTCGACGTGATGGTCGAATTGGCGGCCACAGGCATGACGATGATTGTCGTGACCCACGAGATGGGCTTTGCCAAAACCATCGCAGATCAGGTGATTTTCATGGATGAAGGCGAAATCGTTGAACGCAACGAGCCAACAGCGTTTTTCGACACACCGCAGCATGAACGCACAAAACTGTTCCTGAGCCAGATACTCTAAACCGTGTTAATTTTGACCCCAGATCAAGGGATTAGTGAATATGATCAAAGTGACTGAGCGCGAAAACCCCGTTGACATGGTGACATTCATCGAGACCGATCGTTTGTTCCTCAACCCATTGGAAACCGATGACTGGCGCATAAGACGGGTTATCCGCGATAAGGTCGTCGCCTGCTCCGAAGCGTTGCCGGACGGGTTGTGCCTAATGATATTTGATGCGTTCCGTTCGCGGGCGCGTCAGTGGGAGCTGTGGAAGCCGGTTATCGCCAAGGTTACCCAAAACAACCCCGATTGGAGCCAAGCGCAGATCTATACCGAAGCGTCACGCTGGGTCTCTCCCCCCGACGGCTTTGGCAGCGGCCATCAGGCAGGCGCGGCAGTTGACTTGAAGCTGGCCCGTGCGGACCGGACGGAACTGGATTTTGGCGGAGCAATGAAAGGGATTACCGGGGTCGCGCCGACAAATTGGCCGGTCGCCCCGGAAATTCGCAAAAATCGCGACATGCTTGTCACGGCGATGAATGTGGTTGGCATGATAAACTATCCAGATGAATGGTGGCATTTTTCCTATGGTGATCGGCTATGGGCAGAAATAACCGATCGCAATACAGCCTTTTTCGCACCAATAGATTAGCCGGAAAGATAGAGATATTGGCGGGCCTGGCCCCCCACCCGATAAGACACATTCCTAACCCAACTTAACCGGAAGTAATCCAAACGAAAGCAAGCACCATGCCCACCCAGTTTTTCACCTCACCCGGAAAATTCCATCGTGGTAATCTACATACACATTCCACACGCTCGGATGGCATTCTGGACCCTCAAGAGGTCTGTCGTCGCTATCAGGCCGAGGGGTATGACTTTATTGCGCTGACCGACCATTTGGTTGGGCTGTTTGACTATCCGATCACCGATACATCGGCTTTTCGCAATGACCGTTTTTCCACCATTATCGGCGCTGAACTGCATTCCGGTGCGATGCAAAACGGGTATTTGTGGCATATTCTGGGGATCGGCCTGCCGCTTGATTTTATGCCAGCGGACGCGCCGCATTTCCGCGCGATCAAAAAATCGGAAACCGGGGCCAGCATTGCCCAGCGCGCCCGCGATGCCGGCGCATTCGTGGCCATCGCCCACCCCCATTGGTCGGGCATGACCGAGGCCGATGCCCGCACGATTACGGCCGCTCATGCGGTGGAGATTTACAACTATGGTTGCGTGGTTGACAATGACCGTGGCGAAGGGTTTCTCACGCTGGAGCATCTCTTGAACGAGGGCCGCCGCCTGAACCTGATCGCCGCCGATGACGCCCATTTCAACACGCCGGACCATTTTGGCGGCTGGGTCATGGTCAAGGCTACGCAAAACTCCCCCGTGGCCCTGCTCGCGGCCCTTAAAGCGGGGGCGTATTATGCCAGCACCGGGCCTGATATTCACGATATCCGCGTCTCTAAAGACTTTGTCGAGGTCGACTGTTCATCAGCCGCAACCATCATCGTTCAGGGCCAAGGCACCTCAATGGCCACCCTGCATGGCACCTCGATGACGACCGGCAGCCTTTCACTGGAGCGTCTGGCCAACTCGCCATGGATGCGCGTCACCGTCATTGATCGCGCCGGGAAAAGGGCGTGGTCAAACCCGATCTGGGTCTCTGTGTCATAGGGTCCACCTTTGGGGTGTTTTACTTTCCGGCAAGCTCGCATCGGTTCAACATATCGCTCCATTGAGGTTGACCCGACCGCGTCCGGCGGTAGTTTTGACGGCCGGATTTGTCTGGTATTCGGACTGCGAAAAGCTGTCGAAAAATACAACACCTATCGCCTGCATCACGCCTGAAGGGGGAAACTCCGATGGAGTACCTTCAAATCACTCAAGACGAAGCCGTCTAAGTCTCAAAACAGTTGAACCTATACCGCTGGGGAATGCTCGGCGGACACTGTTCGAGGGCAAGGCTATGGTCGGCGGATCGTGCCGGAGTGGCGACCCTGTTATCAGGGCCAAGCACGCGGTCGCGCAGTTATCAGGGGGGTCCGATGGACAAGCTGGCGATAATGAGTGAACCCGCAGTTGCGCATGTAAATTTCGGTATCTTTAATCTGGCATGGCCCGATATTGCCTTTTGGATTCTGGTGATCGCAATATTCGTCGTGGCCGCATGGGCGCGAATTCCTCAATTCATGGAATCAGACGCCGCCTCGCGCCAGACAGGAGAAAACCAATGAATCTTGATAAAAAGGTTCAGGAGTTTCTGAAAAGCCACCTCACGCTTGAGGATGCCTTTCCCACCAAAATGCCGGTCTATGTCAACTCGTTCGGGTATTTTTTCGGCACAATGACCTTGGCCTCGCTGGCGGTGATTATTGGCACTGGCGTGGTGATAACCATTTTTGGTCCGATCTGGTCGCA
>CAYPUW010000022.1:4647-12390 GCA_964413925.1 uncultured Rhodobacter sp.
TCTCGGCGCTCGGTGCCTTCGTGAATGCTATGCATTTCTGGGGGGTCGAGATTTTCTACCTGTCGGTGGTTTTGCATATTCTGTTCAAGTTCTTCACAGCGGCATGGCGCGGCGGGCGTTGGCGCACTTGGATCATCGGTTGGCTGGCATTCGCGACCACCATATTTTCGGGTATCAGCGGCACGCTTTTGCAACAGAACTGGGATGCTCAATGGAATGCGCAACAGGGCAAGGACGCCTTTGCGGCCTTGGGCCTTGGCTGGCTCAATTGGCTCGATATTACCAGCGCGCTAACCATGCATATAGGTATTTTCGCGCTGCTGGTGGTGCTGCTGGTGGTGGCGCATTTGTTTGCGGTCAGAAACGAGGGACCGGTCCATCCGATTATCATCGGTGATGACGGGCCTGCCGGTGAGGGGGAGGACAGGTCATGAGTGAGCGTTCAGACAGAAATTTTCGCGGCATTCCCATGAAGCCCTATGACATGATCCGCGAAGGCTTGATCGTGTTGGCCGGGGTAACAACGGTGATCGTTGCTCTCGCGGCGATTTGGGGGTTTCCGCGTATTGCGCCTTTGACCATCCAAGAGGTGGCGACCAAGGCGCCGGTGCAATTTACCGAGCGGACGGTTTCTTATTTCTCGGGCCAAAGCGGCCTGCAAACCTATGGACCCCCCTATACCGACAATTACGAAAACGCCCAACGGCTGGGGTTTTTCTGCCCGGCTTGCTGGACTGGTGTGTCACATCCCCTCGATGCCAGAGTTGATCTGGTGATAAAACCGCTGCGCCAAATCGGCATGATAAACCCCTCGGTCGCGCAGGCATTGTCGCGTTTTGAACAGGCTTCCGGTGCGCAACAAAAGCAATGGATAGCACAATATTCCACCGCGTTAAAAAGCGCGCGTGTTGATAACGGGCAGATGACGCTCCCTTCCGGCGAGTTTGGTCCGGTCGCACCCTTGATGGACGGGATGTTGAAATTTGCGCGGGCGGGCTTGCTTGAAGCCGCGCTCATTCAGGGAACCTATCCAGAGCTTGCCCCCTACAATACCGACTATACCCGCGCGATTTTGTATCTTGGTGGCCCGATCATGGATCAGGTTGCCAAGCATTTTGACGAGCAGGGTGGAGAGTGGGGAATGACCCATGCGGCCGGTCCGTATCCGGGGGCGTGGTGGCTGTGGCCTTACGCGTTTTTGTACCAAATTCCGGCGATTGGCAATTCCGCCAATGCCGATCTGATCGCGGCACTGATTATGGGTGTGCTGGCGTTTTTGCTGATATTCCTGCCGGTTATTCCCGGCCTTAACCGGCTTCCCCATCGGATTCCGGTTTATCGGATCATCTGGCGGGACTGGTATCGCAAATATCCCAACGGAGTCTGCAATCCCGACAGTTCCAAGGACACATAACCCTTCACAGCCCGCAGCGACAAATTCCGCTACGGGCGAGCGTCAGGTTCAGACGCTCTCGTTTTGCTCGGCGTCGCGCATGTCTTGATGGGCGTCATTAAAGGCCGTGCGCAGGGCCGCTTCTTTGCTAGTGTCAAGATTGGTGCGCAAAATCCTGCCACCCATCTCGCCCAGACGCTCGACCACTTTGTCAGAGGCATGCGAGCGCACCATCATGAACAACGCGGCTTGTCCCGGTTGCAAAACTTCGGCCACGCCCTTCATGAATTTGTCGTTGATCCCGTAATCGCTGAGCGCGCCTGACAGCGCCCCGACGGAGGCCCCGGCGACCAGACCCAATAGCGGGTTAAGGAATAAAAATCCGATCAATAAGCCCCAGAACGCGCCGCCTCCAGCGCCAACGGTCCAGAGGTTAACCATCTGATTGAGCTTTATCTTGCCCTTATCATCCGTGGTGGCAACCACGGCATCGGCGACATCGACCAGATATTCCTTGGCCATTCCGAACAGAACCTGCCGCGCCTTTTCGGCCTCTGGTTCGCTGCTATATCCAATGACTATTAGCTCATTCATCTCGATCTCCTTTGTAATTATTGGTTACGGGGTTTTCAGACTTTCAGATCAGTCGACGCGGCCGGATGCCAAGAATGCATAGCGGCCCAATTTCTTTCCAAGCCAGTAATCCAGACCAATATGCTGACCCGCGCGGGTAAGAAATAACAACGCGAACACAAACACATAGATGATGGCAGCTCCGATATCGGTGGAACCCGAGACATATGGCCCGCCAAATCCTTCGGCGGTCGACCAGATGATAAATGCAAGGATCGCCCCGCCGAGATAGGCCATGTTGGAGAACAGACCAAATATCAGCGCCAGCGCCAATGCAGCCTCGGAGGTGGCGACGAGATAGGCAAACACTGTCGGGTTGACGTTGATCACATCGACCCAAAAGCGAATCCAGTCTTGTACCAAATGTGGCTGCCCTTCCATGGCACCTGACAAATAGGTTGCCAGCCCGTCAATAAACGCCGGTCGCCACTTGAACTGCGCATCAATCAGCCAAATCAGGCCAAAGACAATCCGCACTGCGGCGATCTGGTTGGCGCGGTAGTTTGTTATCTTCATCATCTCTTCAACTCCGTTGCACACCCCTCCCTTGGTGCGCGTTTACTCCATGAACCAGCCGTGGCTGACGACCATCGACTGGCCGGTTAGTGCGTTGGTGGGGAAGGCGGCAAACAGATGCGCGACCTCGGCCACATCCTCGACGGTGGTGAATTCCTGATCCACCGTGCCGCCGAGCATGATCTTGTTGATCACCTCTTGCTCGGAAATGCCCAACTCAGCCGCCTGCTCGGGGATTTGCTTTTCAACCAGCGGCGTTTTCACAAAACCGGGGCAGATCACATTGGCGCGCACCCCGTGGGCAGCGCCTTCTTTGGCAATCACGCGGGCCAGCCCCAACAGGCCGTGCTTGGCAGTGACATAGGCTGATTTAAGCGGGGAGGCCTCTTTGGAGTGAACCGAACCCATCATGATAATCGCGCCAGATCCCGCCTTGTACATATGGGGCAAACACGCTTTGGAGGTTAAAAACGCCCCGTCCAGATGGATCGACAGCAGCTTTTTCCACTGATCAAACGGAAAGTCTTGCAACTCGTGTACGATCTGAATTCCGGCGTTGGAGACCAGAACGTCGACCCCGCCCCAATGGTCCACCACCTGTTGAACGCCCGCGTTAACCGCCGTCTCATCGGTCACGTTCATCTCGATGCCAATGGCTTCGCCCGGTCCCATTTTGCTCAGCGCAGCGGCGGTTTCCTTGGCCGCGTCCAGCCGCAGATCGGCGATGGCCACCTTGGCACCATCAGCAACGAAGCGTTTGGCGATGGCATAGCCGATGCCTTGGGCAGAGCCGGTGATGATACAGATTTTTTGATTGAGGTTCATGGTTATTTTCCTTTGTAGGTAGGATTTTTGGATGTATTTCGTCAATAGTGGGAGGCCCTAAAACGATCTTACGGGCCGTTCAGTGGGTTAATTAAGGGGTCTGGGATTTACTCTGTCGCACTTGCGTGCAACCGGGAATTCAAGGCCCATTGGCGGTTTAGGCCACAGGGGTTACACGAGGATCACGGAGGAGGCTGCGGGCCGGATTTCATGGTCTTGGTCCCCGTTTGAACGTCGTTTTCATGCAGACCGGGTTGTTCGATCTGGATCGTGGTTTTGGTGATACCAAACTCGTCGCGCATCATCTGATGACCCCGCTCAAGGGTGTCGCGAACCTGCGCGCCGTCGCTGACAACCAGATGACAGCTCATGGCGTCAAGCCCCGAGCTGATGCTCCAGACATGCAGATCATGCACGGCCTCCACATGGCCAAGCCCCATCAACCGGTTCTCAATCAGCGAGAGGTCAATCTCGGGCGGTGTGCCTTCCATCAGGATATGGATCGCGCTTTTCAACAGGTTCCATGTGCGCGGAACGATGAATAAACCGATGCCCGCGCCGATGATGGCATCCGCCCCGCTCCAGCCGGTCAGCATGACGATCAGTGCGGCGATGATAACCCCGAGCGAGCCGAGCATGTCGCCCATCACTTCAAGATAGGCCCCCTTCAAATTCAGGCTCTCTTTGGAGCCTGACATCAACAGGCGCATACTGATGAAATTGACCCCAAGCCCGATCACGGCGACCACCAGCATTGGCGTGCCGAGTATCTCCGGCGGGTTGGCAAAGCGCAGGTAAGCCTCGTAAAGAATATAGATCGCCAGCAGCAGCAGCACGACCGCGTTGGCCAGCGCCGACAGCACCTCCATGCGCGCATAGCCATAGGTTTTTTGCGGCGTGGCCGGGCGTTCAGCGAAACGGATGGCGATCAGCGCCAGCGCCAGACCGCCCGCATCGGTCAACATATGTGCGGCATCGGCCAATAAGGCGAGGCTCCCGGTCCACAAACCACCGGCCACCTCGACCAGCATAAAGCCCGCCGTCAGCGCCAACGCGCCCATAAGCGCGCCCTTATGTTTGGCCGCCGCCGTTGGCACATGTGAATGAGTGGACCCCATGTCAGGCTCCCGTTCCGGTTAACACTCAACCGCGTCGGGGGCGGACAGAAGCGGCATATAATCATGCACCACCTTGCCCAGACCCAGCGTCAGATCGGCGACAATATGTGTGGCCGAAACGATTTCACGCACCGGCAATTGCGACACCGGCGCCAGCGCATGATCGTGCAGTTCAAGTCCCGCAGGCCCTTCCCATGCGCCTTTCACCGTCACATCCTCCAGATAATATTCGACCAGTTCGCAAATCCTCGGCGTACAATCCACATGGGGGATCAGCTTGAGCAAATAGCTCGGGGCCAGCATCTTTTGACGCACAGCCTCAAGGTCAAGCTCGCGATGCTTATAGCCCATCGTGCCGCTGGCAACCTCGATCGAGCCAACTTTCAGCGTGCCGACCAGCGTGTCTTTTTCCACATGCATGCATGGCTCGGCCAGCTTTTTGGGAAAACCCCAAATCTCGCGCCCGCCAGCAATAGGGCTATCATCATTCAGATACATCGCATGAACATAGCCACCTTTTTCGCCGTTAAGACTGACCGGAATGACCTGCCCACTTTCGGTATAGTCGCCAAATCCGGTGGAGTCGGGCATGCGAATAAACTCGTATTGCACCAGCGGCGCGGTGATCTCCAGAGGCTCGGGCACCACCGCGCGCAGGGCCTCCATATCGGTGCGATAGGTGATGATCATGTATTCGCGATTGACGAATTTATACGGTCCCGGCGGATAGGAGGGGTTGGTCAGCGGCATCGCGAATGCGTTTTTGCGCAACTCTTGCAGGTTCATATTCAAGTCTCCTTTACGAAACAGGGCCATCAAACAGGGCCATCAAACAGGGCCATCAAACAGGGTCGTCAGGTCTTGGGCTTGGTTAGATCCAGAACCCGAAGGCCCTGCTCGTCATGGTTGTGGCTGCGCCAGTCGGAATGGTTGAGGGTGGTGGCAACATCGCGCTCGCCCGCCTGCCAATGCTCCAGCATCGAGGGACGCGAAAATTCGTAATCCTTGGACTGATGCTCGTAATGCGACTTGCGGTAAATCAGATGGGCGATAGTTATGTTTGGCTCGCGCTCATTGCACAAAAGCGCCAGCGCATCGGGGTCATCGCGCAGCTTGGCCGGGAGCTTGTCGTAAAGCCGTTTGCCCGCCCCATGTGCCATGTTGAGATTGCACAAAGCGTCGGTGTTAAACCGGGTGCGGCTGGAAAAACGAATGTCCTTGACCCGCGCTTCGACCTCCATCACCGAGGCGGGCATGTCGCCGCGCGCATTGAACAGATCGACCTGAAAAATGCACAAACTATCGTCGCCCCGCTCGTCATAAACATATTGCAACGGCGTGTTGGAAACGAGGCCCCCGTCCCAAAAGAACTGGCCGTCGATCTCGACTGCTGGAAAGCCCGGCGGCAAGGCTCCGCTGGCCATCACATGCTCGGGCGTGATGGTCTGTTTGGCGCTGTCAAACCAGGTCATGTTGCCGGTCTCGACATTGACGGCCCCGATGCTAAAGCGCACGCGCGGCGCGTTGAGATAGTCGAAATCCACCAGATCAAGCAGGGTGGCGCGCAAAGGTGACGTGTCATAAAAGCTGCTGGCCCCTTTGGTGCCGGGCAGATGAAACGCCGCTGACGGGAATCTCGGGCGGAAAAATCCTTTAACGCCTTGAAGCATCGCCGCGCTGGCGCTCAGATCATTATAAAGGCCGCGCGCCCAGCTTTGTTGGGGGATTTGCGTGCTGAACCCTTGCGAGGAAACCGTCTCCCAGAAGGCCCGCAATTGCGTGACCCGCCGCTCTGGCGGGTTGCCCGCGATCAGGGCGGCATTGATTGCGCCAATAGATATTCCGGCGACCCAGTCGGTTTCCCGGCCATTGGCTTTTAACGCTTCAAACGCCCCGGCCTGATAAGACCCAAGCGCGCCTCCGCCCTGTAAAACCAGAACGTTCTTTGTGTGATCGGATGACATGATGTTCCTAACGGACAGATAATTGCCTCGAACCTCACCTATGCAGCGACCACTTCATTACAAGGCGTTCCAGTGGGGGTGACGCGGCGGAATGTCGCGTAAGGGTGGCGGTCGGGCGCAGATGCCGTATCGCGCACTTAAAACCGTGGCGACCTTTATGCGAGGGCTGGCCTCGGTCCGTGGCTATTCAAATCTGGAGGCTATTGAAAAGCGCGACGCTTTGGAGATGGCGAATTGGCCGTCTTGTACCCGCAGGATTTTACCTTCGCGCAGCAACCGGCCAAAAGAGCGCAAGCCCGCCTCTTTGGTGAACGCACCATTGCTGTCGATCTTGGTAATTTTCGACATGATCTGCGCGCGGGAGAACCGGGATTTTCCTTCGACGATAGAGGTATAGGCAGCGGATGCTTCCAGTAAATCCTGCAATTCAAACGCGCCGATCCGTTCGGCGAAATCAGCAAAATTGGTCGCCTCGGAAAATGCATCAGCGGGAATTCCCTGAATTTCACCAGCCTCGTTGTCGAGATTTTCCAGCTCCGGTTCCGGCTTGAGGGCAAGGTTCCCGTGGGTCTCGGCCACCTCGCGCTGAGGCTCTTGTGGTTCAGCGCCAAGCGCTGCCGGTTGCTCGTCAATGCGCTGCTCCGACACCAAAATCAGCGGTGTTGGCGCGGGCTGTGGCGTCCCAGTCAACCCGCCAAGACGCGCCTTGTTTTGGGCGCGACGCAGATCTTCGCGGTAGGTATCAAGATCGGTGGTATCGTCGTCGACCTCTGCGTCAGGGCCGAGGTCACGCAGTTTTTTTTCCGCTTCGGTGGCGGCAACTGCGGCCTTGAGTTGTTCAAGCGCATTGAGGCGGCGCGCCTGCTCGGGCCGGTCCATCTTGGTTTGCGTGGTTTGCAGCAACCGATCCAAGGCTTCGTCCTCATCGTCGTATCCCACCGAATTGCGCAACGCATCGGCACGGGCACGCCGCTCAAGCCGCCGCTGTTCTTCTTCGTCAACCGTCTCATCGGGAGGGGGGGCGATATACTCGTCGCTGGTTTCCGGCTCGCGCAACTCATCGCGCTCCTCGGCCATGTCTTCGTTTAGGGTTGCGGCGATTTCGTCAGCAAGTTCATCCGCGATCTCATCTGTGACTTCGGGGGCTGTTGCCGCCTCGGCAACTGTGGTTTCGGCAGTTTCCTCATCGTCCCCCTGCTCAAAGGACAGAGCCTCGGCCAGTTCACGATCAAGGTCCGCTTCTTGTTCATCGCTGAGCGAGGAGATGGCAGCAGAATCAGTAGCAGAATCTGTG
>CAYPUW010000022.1:12490-15595 GCA_964413925.1 uncultured Rhodobacter sp.
TTCTTGTTCATCGCTGAGCGAGGAGATGGCAGCAGAATCAGTAGCAGAATCTGTGGTAGAATCTGTGGTAGAATCTGTGTTCCCCTCGGCGTTTATGGCCTGAATTTGGTTTATTTCAACCTCAACCTCAAGCTCAAGCTTTTCAGTCTCGACTTCAGTCGTCTCGATTTCCGCCGCCAGATTGTCATCGGTCTCATCGACAGCAACAAAAGTCTGGATTGGCGACTCAATTTCGGTTTCGGCCTCGCGGTCTAACTCAGCTTCGGGGGAGGAGATCGGGTCGTCATTTGCGCCCGCCTCAACTTCAACCGTCTCCGTTTGATCGTCGAGCGTCAGCACCAACGGGTCGCTGAGCGCGCTAACTTGCACCCCGTCAATATCGCCGCCGATCTGGCCGATCTGGTCGTCAACTTCGTCGGCAATTTCTTCGGTGGCCCCAGTATCGGCCCCAGTATCGGCCCCAGTATCGACCCCAGTATCGACCTTCCCTGCCTGCGCGTCCTCTACCTCGACTTCGGCCTCGTCATCATATTCGTCGTCATCATATTCGTCGCTGTCATATTCGTCAATTTCCGCGGCATCATCGGGTTTGGCCTCAAGATCGGTTTCGGCGTCGGTTTCGGCGCGCTCCACGTTTTGACGAATCGCCGCCAGTGTTTCCTCAACACTTTTTAAGGCTTTGGTTTCGCGGTGGCTAAATGGCGCGATATTCAGCGTCAGATCATCATCGGAGACGTCCGCGTCAGGCGTTGCCTTATCCAGCTCTGGCTCATCTTCTGCGAGTTCCTCGGCTTGCTCCTCATGGCGGCGCGAGCGAAAGAACGTGAGCGGCGAGATCACGGATTCTGCAGCTTGTTGCTCTGCGGCGCTGCTTGCCGCGAGGGTTTGGGGGGCGACAGTATCAATCTCGTCGGTTTCAGGCTCATCGGCTTCGGAGGTGACAGCTTCACTTTCTGTCTCACTCTCTAACGCCTCAGCTTCAACCTCAGTCCCGACCGCCAGAGCCTCCTCATCGGCGTCAATCATCTCGTCATGATCTTGGGCAAGCTCAGGCTCAACCAACTCAGGCTCAACCAACTCGGGCGCAACCAGATCCGCTTGGGCAGTTTCGACTTCGGTCCGGGTGTCAGGCTCGACATCTATCTCGGCATCTGCTTCAATATCTATCGCAGGTTCTAGAGCAGAGTGATCCCGATCGACCAATTCGTCATCATGCGCAAGCGCTTCCTCAAGCTCGTCATCCTCCTGAACCTCAGCCACCGCTTCGTCCAACTGGAGTTCAGCTTCGGTTTCGACCACAGGTTCAACCTCGGCATCAACCGCGCCCTCATCCTCATCGGTCTGGCGCAAAATAACGCTGTTCTCAGCGATCTCGGCAGCGATGTTTCCGGGGGTGTTTTCTTCGGCAATCCGTTTCAGAGCATCCGCGTCAGGCACCTGCGGCACCCCGCCAAAATAGCGGTCCTCAGCGGCCAGTTTGCGGAAATATTCCGCCACCATCTGCAATGTGGTGAAAGGGTCGTCAAAACCTTCCAGCGTACATGAAAATGTTCCGTAAGTTACGGTCAGGACCTTGCTCGAGGTTGCCATTTACTCGTCTCTTTCTCCCCAGCCGTAAAGTCAAATTACCACGGGTTTGTAACCAAAACCAAACAATTTCGTCCATTATACCGATAAAAGCCCCTCAAAAAGTTGATCTTTGTTCACGGTTTCCGCATCAATAGCCGATGAGAGAAAAGATTGTTCATTCGCTAACGGGAATCACCATAATCGGTGCGGGGCGCAGCTCGGCGCGCCAAATCGCGCGTGCGGTCGCTCTGGCCCCGTGCGTGGTCGCCGCCGATGGAGGAGCGTCGCGCGCGCTTGCCGCCGGTCTGATGCCTGAGGCGATCATCGGCGATCTGGATTCGTTGCCCCGTGCGGTGCGCGCGCAATTTCCCCCAACCCGCCTCCATCAGATCACCGAGCAAGACAGCACCGATTTTGAGAAATGTCTCTATAGTATAGACGCACCCTTCGTGCTGGCCCTTGGCGTTACCGGCTCGCGGCTTGATCACAGCTTGGCGGCGATGAATATTCTGACACGCCAAACCGCGCAGCCGGTGTTGATCCTGACTGCGAGCGAGGTGATTTTTCTGTGCCCGCCCAAGCTTTGCATGAACCTGCCGCGCGGCACTCGCCTGTCGCTGTTTCCCATGGGCGAGCTTCGCGCCAGCAGCGAGGGGTTGGTCTGGCCGCTTGATGGTCAGATTTTCTCGCCAATCGGTCGCATTGGCACGTCAAACCGAACCACCGAAAAAGTCGTGACCGTGCAAACCAGCGCGCCGTATATGCTGGTGATCCTGCCGATCACACACCTAAAAGCCGCCCTTAAAGGCCTGCTCGCCCCGTTGAACTTTTAGGAACCGGCGCCGAATTTCAGCAATTGGCCACATTGACCGCCAGCCCACCGAGCGAGGTCTCTTTATAACGGTTGCTCATATCAAGGCCGGTCTGGCGCATGGTTTCAACGCAGGCATCCAGCGACACCAGATGGTCGCCATCGCCGCGCAGCGCCAATGATGCCGCCGACACCGCCTTGATCGCGCCCAAACCATTGCGCTCGATACACGGGGCCTGCACCAGCCCTTTGATCGGGTCACAGGTCATGCCGAGGTGATGCTCCAGCGCAATTTCAGCCGCGTTTTCCACCTGTTTTGGGGTGCCGCCAAGAACCTCGCATAGACCCGCCGCTGCCATCGCCGAGGCCGAGCCAACCTCGCCCTGACAGCCAACTTCGGCCCCCGAGATCGAGGCGTTTTGTTTGATCAACCCGCCAACAGCCGCTGCCACCAGCAGGAAATCGGCGACTTTGCTCGGCTGCGCGGTTGGCACATGGTCGAGATAATAGCGAATGGTGGCCGGGATCACGCCCGCCGCCCCGTTGGTGGGGGCGGTCACCACTTGCCCGCCCGCCGCGTTAACCTCGTTGACGGCCATTGCGTAAACCGAAATCCAGTCGTTGATGGTATGGGGCGCGGTCAGGTTGTGCCCGCGCTCGTCCAACAATTGCGCCATAATCGCCTTGGCCCGCCGCCTGAGCTTGAGACCACCGGGCAGAATACC
>CAYPUW010000023.1:0-15577 GCA_964413925.1 uncultured Rhodobacter sp.
ATCGCGGATGCTCCCGGACAGACCGATTGGCCAGCCAAAATTCGGCTGTGACTAACTCCGCCTGTTTCAATTATATCCGCCAAATCGTAATATAGGTCTGCGTTGTCTAGTTTTACACCAAACGTCGACATTAGTGCCTTGGCCTCCGTCCCGAAGCCACGCGCGATATAGAGCTTTACCAATGATGTCAGTGTGCCGATATTGGTCTTGTCAAATTCCCCTGTCAGTCCCAGCCTAAGTTTGGCAATTTCTTGATCCATTGGTTTATTGTCTGTCCAACTGGCCAGATTGAGATCACTGTCACTAATACAAACCACATCGGCGACCTTGGCGTCAGTCGGGTCGGGCGAGGAAGCCCATTCTCTGTCATAGACCGTATTGGCATTTAAATTCAGCTGATTTCGAATATCTTGCACGGGGGTGACAAGTTTTTCCTTGGCCGTAACCGCTTTAACTTCCGTGCCCGGAAGGGAATTTTGTGACGAACCTGCGGGCTGGATCGATTGTTTCAGCGGGAAAATATTTCTAAAAAAGGCGCTTCGATTGGGGTTAACAATCCCTTGCGTCATTGCTCGCCCCAGTTGGGCCACCAATTTTTGCTGCGCTTTAAAAACGCGTATATCTGGCAAATTAGTTGGTGGCAGAGGTACCGGGCGAGTCGCGGCACCTTCAGATGCTGGTTTTGGGCTGAATGCGGGGAGTGCAGGTGGTTGGGTTGGAGGCGGCTGAGGTGGGTATTTTCGCCGGCGCGACTGAAGGTTGATCGAATTCAGACGAGACGTCTCCGAAGGTTTTGAGGACGCAAACTTTATGCCATTAGCGCCAGGTTTTATATCAACAACCAACTTCCCGGCAGGCGTTCGAATGGTTTCAACATGATAGTTCTTTGCGACATTTAGCCATAACGTTCCCGGTTTACTGGCTTTCAACGCGACCGATCTCAATCTGGTTTTGGGAATAAACTTAAAGATTCTGGAAATATTGAACCGCGACGGCCTTGGGTCGAATGAAAGCTCATAGCCCTTCTCAGTTTGTTTGAGGCTCCAGTCAGTTGAAGGTTTTAGGTCGAAAACCAAACGCGAAAAATCTTTGTGCTCGCCTGATCGAACCAGCAACTCTGCGGCAGCTTGTACAGAAGTCCAGCCTGAAAACATCAGGCACATTGCAACGGCATAAATTTTGGTGCGGATTTTCAAGCGGCAATACCTTGCTTGACCTCTTTCAAGGCTTCTTCAAGTTCGGCGAATGACGGGCGCAATTGGCTTGGGGTGTTTTGTCGTCCGACCTCTATGCAAATATTAGCAGCATGGTTGTGAAGGTTGGCGACCAGAACTTCGCGAATTAATTGATGAAGATATTGATCTTCTTCGACCACGGACTTTACTTTTATCGCGAAAGGCCCAACCAGACCATAAGCCATAAACACGCCAAAAAACGTTCCGACCAGCGCACCACCAATAAGCTCACCCAAAATTTCGGGGGGCTGGTCAATAGAGGCCATGGTCTTGATAATCCCGAGAACCGCCGCAACAATCCCGAGCGCGGGCAGACCATCGGCGATTGACTGGAGCGCGTGGCTGGAATGCAAAGCATGACTTAAATTTCGCTCCATCCGCTTGTCGAGCACCTCTTCAACTTGATTTGGATCATCGTAATTCATCAGCGCAGAACGCAAGGTGTCGCAGATCAGATTACGGGTTTCGTCGTCGCCCTGAAGTTTCGGAAACTTGGAAAATATTGCAGAGTCCTCGGCCCCTTCGACATGTTCTTCCAGCGCCATCGGGTTTTGTTTGCCCAAGCGAATAAGTTCAAAAAGCAGGCACAGCACATCCAAATAGTCGCTTTGCTTCCACTTCGGCCCGGTAAAAACCTTGCCAAGATCTTTGAACGTGTGCTTGAAGCCGCTAAAATCACTACTCACCGCAAACGATCCGAGTGCGGCGCCAAGAATAATTATCGCCTCGTTTGGTAAAGCGTTGAGAATAATCGGCAGTTTGCCACCAGCAAGCACATAGCCACCGATTACGGTAACAAAGATGAAGATTATCCCGATAAGTCCTATCATCTCGTGCCCTGCCCTTTACAGAATCAACTCCGACTGACGTCGTTTTCACTTTGCACCGTCATTGGTTAAAAAACCTTGACCAAACCTGCTATTTTACCGGAGCCCGCGCATTTCTACCGGCAAGGATCAAGCTGATTTGATAAGCTTTTTCCGGCGGCAGACTCGACATAATCAGCGCCGCTGATTGCGGTCTCATTCGGCCCAAAAACCCGGCGGCAAACTCGGGTGCCATCTCGCCAAATAATCCGGTGGCATTTTTCGGCTTCATGTTTTCGTAAACCGTTGTTAGGCGAAGCAAATCCTTTTCCGCCGCTGAATCCGCAATAGCTAAAGTCGCCGCCAAACGCTTTTCCGCTGCGACCAGCGCTTTGGTGTTCTCTTTGATCTTCAGCTCGGCGATTTTCAGCGCCTGAAGGCGATCAACAGAGCGCGAGTCCCTGATGTCCAACTGGGCCTGCCGGTCCCTGATAGCGGTAAGCATCTGAGCGGTATTTCCGTCGGCGACACAAGCGGCGGGCGCTGGTTTTTGCTTAGCCGCAGGCGTGCCAGAGCCTGAAGACAGCGCGGCAATCTCCTGCGCCCAAGCAAACTCGTCCCCGCCCAGCCGCAAAAAGCCCGAAATGAGCAATATGACGAACACAAACGTCAACGCCCCACCCGTGCGACGCATGCTGAATATGGTTTTTGGCTGGCTCATGGGATATACTCCAGACTTGGCCGTGATCGATTTTGGGATAAAAGCCGCGACGCCGAGCGACCTGCATCAGCCGCGTCATAACCCTCAGGCCGATGGTCCCGCGTCGAGTGCTTTAGCGGCGGGGCAATATCATCCGCGCTTTGAGCGTCATTCTGATCTTCATACTCATGCAAACTTGCCAACAAAATTTCCAATCGACGGGTCGATTTCTCAGCTTTATCGGTGAGGTAAGACAACTCAACTGCCCGCCTGTCAGCGGTCTCTGCAACCGCTTTCAGGGTGGATTTCATCTCGTCAACCTGAACGCTAAGCCCGGTAATCGCGCCCCCCAATCCCTTATCGGTATTGGATAATCGTTTGAGACGAACCGCCAAAACCCGGCAGTAAAATGCGGCCGCAAACGCCGCGACCAACAGTAGAACATCAGCTATAAACGCCATGATACCTCCTTAGTTCAGCACAAATTCTGTGATCAGCAAGTCCTTGACCCGCCCGGTCCCGGTGACAACCTGAATGCGGCGCAACATCTGCGCGCGTAATCGCCCCATCGCCGCCGGATCTTCGATGTCGCGAGAATCGACCGCCCGAAGATATCCGTTCAGAACATCCAGCACGCGCGGCAGCAGTTTGGTGACCTCTTCTTTGAAGGCCGGGTCAACCTCCAGCTCGGCCCCAAATTTCAAATAGCGGCTGGTCGCGTTATTTCCGAGCGACACTATAATAGGGTCGAGCGGGACAAACGCCGTTTCCGACAGCGCGGTTTTACCCGCAGAGGCCCCCTCGCCGCCGCCCTTGGCCGGTTCTGCCGCTTTCGAATCAGCACCCGATCCCCCGATCAGACCCGAATAGGCCGCATAAAAACCCCCACCGCCCAGCAGCAAAGCCGCGACAAGCCCTAAAATAAGCCCCATTTTCCCGCGCTTGGGTGAGTCTTCCTCGTCTGGCAAGAGTTTTTCGCTCAAGAGAATCGTCGTCCTCAGATAAAGTTCCTTTCCCCCATATAATCCGCTCGAGACTAACCAAATGTTAAGGCCCTTGATTCAGACTGAACTTAACAACGGCGGGGATCAGAATGGTCGCCGGTCTACATGAGGGCAGAATTTGCAACAGCTCCTTTCGCTATGGAACGCGCTTGATATGCGCAAACGGATCATCGTCGGCGTGGCCAGCGTCGCGGTGTTTGCTGCGGTCCTGATGTTGGCGCGGGTGACCAGCACCCCGTCAATGTCACTCCTGTATTCCGGGTTGGAACCGTCGGTTTCTGGCGAAGTTATTGCCGCCTTGGAAAAACAAGGTGCTATCTACAAAATTGACGGCTCGGCTATTTATGTAGACACCGCCGCACGCGATCAATTGCGCATGACTCTCGCCGGCCAAGGACTGCCTGCGACGGGCGTTGCCGGCTATGAATTGCTTGATAAGCTCTCGGGGTTTGGCACGACCGCGCAAATGTTTGATGCGGCCTACTGGCGCGCGAAGGAAGGGGAGCTTGCCCGCACGATCCTGTCTTGGCCGCAGGTCAAATCGGCGCGGGTTCACATCTCTAATCAGGTTGCGCGCCCGTTTATGAAAACGCCGGACTCCGTGGCCTCGGTTACGCTTAAACTTAGCGGCGGTCCCTTGTCAGACAGTAAGGTGCGTGCCCTCAGGTTTTTGATTGCTTCGGCGGTTTCTGGGCTATCGCCTGAAAACGTGTCGGTCATCGACAGTGATCGCGGTCTGGTGGCGCACGCCGGTGCTTCCAGTTCTGGGAGCGGTTTTGCCGATAGCCGCGCTAAGGCCCTCAAGGCCAGCGTCGAGCAGTTGCTTGCGGCAAGGGTCGGGCCGGGGAATGCACGGGTTGAAGTCGCCGTCGACGCCACCAACGAAAAAGAAACCATCGTCGAAAAACGCCTCGATCCCAAGAGCCGGGTGGCAATCAGCACAGACACGCGGGAAACCTCGTCCAACACTGCCGACAACGGTGGCACACCCGTAACCGTGGCCAGCAACCTGCCGTCGGGCAATACCGGCGGATCAAATTCATCCGCCAAAAGCATCACTTCGGAAACACGCGAGTTGGTTAACTATGAAATCTCCCAAACCACCCGAAAACTGGTCCGCCAGCCTGACACCATAAAACGGCTAAGCGTCGCGGTTCTGATCAACGGAATAATCACGCCGGGTGCCACTCCAGCCTGGGCGCCGCGCTCTGACGCAGAACTGGCTGCTTTGCGCGAACTCGTACAGTCGACCGTCGGGTTTAACGCCGAAAGAGGTGACATCGTAACCATCAAATCGTTGGAGTTTTTACCCCTTCCCGAGGCAGGAACCGTTGCCACACCTTCACCTTTCGCGGCGGTCGCCGCTAATTCCATGACCCTCATTCAAACCGGCGTTCTGGCATTGGTGATCTTGGGACTTGGCATGTTTGTCGTGCGCCCAATTTTGACTTCTCCGCGATTGACCGCCCTTCCGGGACCGGATGTTGCAGGCATGGACAGCGCTTTTCCAGCAATGGATGACGATCTTCAATTCGCAATCGCCGGCCCGGATGACGCCTTATCAGAAGGGTTTTCCAGCGATCCAGTATCGCAATTGCGCCAGATCATCGCTGAACGCCAAGGCGAAACCGTGGATGTTTTGCGCAACTGGATTGAGACAAGCGAGGAGTCCGTCTGATGGCTTCTACATTCACATTCGAGAGTTTCAGCAAGCAAAACCCGCATCAAGCAACGGTATTTTTGCCCAAAAACAGTCTGGAACGGATCAAGAAGGAAACGTTTCAAGCGGGCTATCGTCAGGGCTACGCCAATGCTTCGCAGGAGCTTAACGCAGAAAAAACCAAGGCCGCGCTGGCGCTTAGCCTCTCGTTGGAGGATTTCTGCTTTACCTCGATTGAGGCGCGCCAAGCGGTCTTGGCCTCCTTATCTCCCCTTATCTCCAAGATGGTCGAGGTGGTTTTACCCGGTGTATTTAATGAAGCGTTGGCTGAAATCATCGCTGCTCAAATCAAAACCCTCGCCGTAAGTATGACCGACGGGCCGATTTTGGTGAAATGCTCTGCCCAAAATCTGCCCTTAGTCGAGGCCCTGATCAAAGACCAACGCGGCACCGGCTCTGGCTCGTCAATTACCGCAACCGCGACCTTGGATTCAAACTGCGGCGCGGGCGAGATATGGCTCTCCTCGCCGACTGGCGAGCGACATATCGACCTCAGTTCGGCCTTAGACGCCATTCAACTGGCCGTATCCAATTTTTTCAACATGGCATCAGAGGATCAAACCTATGGCTGAAACCGACACCCCTTTGAACCCCACCGAGCCAAGCCCGACTGCCGCCGTGGACAGTTCCATTGCAGGAAGTGCTTTTGGGCAAGTGCCGATAGAGATAACGATTTCGGTTGGCCGTGCGCGGCCCTTGATTCGCGATTTGGTAAAGCTGACACAAGACTCCATCCTCCCGCTGGATCGTCGGATTGATGACCCGGTGGAGCTTTTTGTTGGCGACAAAATGATCGCTCGCGGAGTTCTTAGAGAGCTTGAAGGCGACAGTTCGGGGCAACTTGCGGTGTGCCTGACCGAAGTCTCTGATTTTGGAAAAGGCCTGTAAGCTCGTGAAATATCACCGAAAATACCATGCCGCCTTCGCCCTCCTATTGGTGATATTTACGTTCCACGCCTCGCAGATTGCCGCGCAGCAGGTCTCTATAGATTTCGGCGATCAAGGTTCGCTTACATTGCGCAGTATTCAGCTATTTGGTCTGATAACCCTGCTTAGCCTTGCCCCCGGACTGGCGATTATGATCACCGCCTTTCCGTTTATGGTCACTGTCTTTTCAATCCTGCGCCAAGCCATCGGCCTGCAACAAGCCCCACCGAACATGATGATCGTCAGTCTTGCGCTATTTTTGACCTATTTTGTGATGGAGCCAGTGTTTACCGAGGCCTGGACCGTGGGAATACAACCGCTTATCGACGGGAAAATCACCCCGGAGGTCGCCTTTCCACTGGCAATGGCACCGTTTCGCGTATTCATGCAAAACCGCATTAACCCCGACACAGAGGCGATTCTGCTCTCGGCGCGCGGGTTGGATGCCACGTCCCTGACCGGCATGAGTTCACTTTCAACGCTGGTCCCGGCGTTTTTGCTAAGCGAAATTCAACGAGCCTTCGAAATCGGATTTCTTGTTTTCCTGCCGTTTTTGGTCATCGATCTGGTCGTCGCCGCCGTCCTGATGTCCATGGGCATGCTGATGGTGCCGCCCGCAATAGTCAGTCTACCGTTTAAGCTCGCATTTTTTGTCGTCGCCAATGGATGGGGATTGCTATCCGGCGCCCTTGTCAGGAGTTATTTATGAACACATCCCCAAAAAAACCCGCACCTACGCCGCAAAGATCGCCCGCCTCGTCGCAGGATGATCAGGCGATAACGCTGGAGATTGCCAAGCTTCCCCAATCAAAAAAGGCGCGATTGGCCATGCAGTTTTTGGGGCTTAACAACACAAGTCTCGCCTCCAAGCACAAATCCGCCACCCCGAGTTCACGCCTAGAGCCGCCGCTCGGGAAAATAGACCCAAAGCTGATCGAGGGGATTCTGACAGAACTGGTATACGAGTTGGACCAAAAACCAGTAAAAAATCCCAAAAGCAACCCAAAAGGGCAGCCGCCAAAAGCCAAACCAGCGCCAGATTTGCGCAAATCTGACGAATCCGGCATGGAAACCTCGCGCAACGCCGCCAAGCAACCTGCTAAAATCAGAACGCTTATCGCCAAAGAGCACCCGTCCGTCGCCGCCTTTGTCCTGTCTTCGCAAACCACGGCAAGAGCCGCCGAACTGCTCCAAAAACTACATCCGGTTCGCGCGCAAAAAATCGCTCTCGCCCTGTCAGATTTAGAATGTAAGCGGCGGCGGTTTCCCAAAAAATCGGGATATATCATTCACAATATCTTTCATCTCGCCTGACCGGATGGCAACCAACCTGATGTTTTTTCGATTTACCGCCAACTCCGCTTTGTAATTTTCAGTTTCTATGTAAACTCATGCGAAGTCCCGCAACACTTGGAAAACCCGCATGAAATTGTCTTTAAGGCTTATTATCATTCTCGTTTTGGCTTTTGGCATCTCGGCCTGCACCAAATTCAAGACCTATAACGGACCAGAGGTGACGCGTCTCGTCATCATGAAATCAGAGCGCAAACTATATCTTTATAGCAACCAGACAAAGTTGAAGACTTATAATATTGATCTCGGGTTTGCCCCCGTCGGTGATAAAAAGGTTGAATTTGATGGAAAGACCCCTGAGGGCAGCTACACGATTGACCGCCGTAATCCAAACAGCAGCTATCATCTAAGCATCGGCATTTCCTATCCCAATGAGCAGGACAAGGCCGAAGCAAAGGCTCTTGGCAAAAGTCCGGGTGGGGACATATTCATCCACGGCGGCCCCACATTATTTAGGGACCGCAACAAGGCCGATTGGACTTGGGGCTGTATTTCTGTGTCAAATCGCGAGATCGAAGAAATCTACTCGATGGTCAGAGACGGCACCCCAATTGATATTTTCCCCTAAATCGCCAATTTGTCAGCTACCGAAAACTTGGGTCCACCAAATCTTGCCACTAACCTCCTGAAACCATGCGATACCCATAAACTTAGCATCTGGATTCATAATTACGCCTCGGGTATCGGCCTCGGTCATCCACGCAGCAAGCGTATCAACATCGTTTTCAAACGTCTCCGAGATATTCTCGCCCAACATTTTTCCCGCATACCCGGTTCGCGCAACCCGGTCGATCGGCGACGAGCCGTCCGATCCAAAATGCCACGGCCGGTTCTGAATAGACATATCCTGAGATTGAGTTGCTGCCGCAGCGGTAAGCTCCGCCGAAAGCGCAACCGGGGTCAGGCCAGCGGCCACGCGCAGTGCATTAACCGAATCCAAAACCCGAAACGGAATTTTATTTTTCTGCGAATTGGTAATACGGAACACACTTGGCAAAGGCTTTCCATCCGGTCCCAATTGCGGCGTGGTAACGTTGCAAGCCGTCAAAACGAACAGGGCTGCGACGAGCGAAGCTATTAAGCGTGTCATATTTGTCATACCGTCCAATGATGAAATTCAGCTAACGTCTAACCTGTTCTATGTCGCCTTTCAAACACTTGCCCCAAATACTAAGCGAAATAACGCTAGTTCGAATTGTAACTGCGGCTTTCGGGGAATATCTTGTCCTCGACTGATCTTAAGGAGTCATTTTCATGTCCAATTCAGATAAGCCAACACTAACCCGACGCGCATTTAGTAAATCCCTCGCAATCGGGCTTGGAGCCGCCTCAACCGGTTTTGCCACCAGCGCATTTGCCCAAACCGGGCTGGTTGAAGAACAACCGATCGCGGCAGACGTTAAGCGCAATATCTCCAGCTTTTCAACGAAATCATGGGAACCGTACTTTTCGAATCGCAAAAACGGGGTGATTCTGGTCGATACCACGTCTCGCGCCCTGCATTTCTGGTCAGAGGATGGCGAGACCTATAAGCTCTATCCAACGAGTGTTCCGCTTTCTCCCGAGTTAACCCGTCTGGGCAGAACCCGAATCGTTCGCAAAAAAGTCGGCCCCGAGTGGCGCCCGACACCGAATATGCTGAAACGGAATCCCGAATGGCCTCGATATATCGGCCCAGGTGAGGACAATCCCCTCGGAACGCATGCATTGTATCTTTCTTGGCAATATTACCGCATTCACGGCACCAATGACACACGCAAAATTGGCCGGAAATCATCCAACGGTTGCATCGGTCTTTATAATCAAAACATCGCTGAGCTGTTCGGTTTGACCAAAGTAGGCACACAGGTGTTGCTTATTTAACGACATCAGTTGAAACCTACGTCCATCTTCCGGCAAGAAGCATTGCATTTGTCAAACTTCCCCGGTTAAAAATGATGACGAGGTACAGTCTTGGGTGCCTGCAGCGGGGTTCAATTGCCTTTACCCGAAACGCGGCAGGCAAAAATTGGAGGATACTATGAAATCAATCGCTCTCGCAGCTGCTCTTTCGATCGCAGCAACATCCGCATTCGCTGGTGCCGTTTCCGGTCCCGTAATGGAGCCAGCCGTCATCGTTCAGGATTCATCTTCTTCTTCAGGTGGCGTAATCGTGCCGCTGATGATCCTGCTTGTTGTTTGGGCCGCTACTCGCTAGCACCCGACGCATGATCAAGCTTTTGAAAGGCAGTGGGAAACCGCTGCCTTTCGCATGCCTGCCACACCGCTTCTCGAATATTATCTGTGGGATGCAAACCTCACTTATTAACATTGTTCCTGCGAATTCCTAAATTCATTGCAATTATTTGCCCCAGATGCTTAAACGAGATCACAAGACATATATCTCGGGGGGCGTCACAAGCCTTCGAGTAAATGCTCGTAAAGTTGTGTTTGGAAAATTATGGAGTCTCCAATGAAATCAATCGCTCTCGCAGCTGCTCTTTCGCTTGCAGCAACATCCGCTTTCGCCGGTGCCGTTTCTGGTCCTGTTATGGAGCCAGCCGTCATCGTTCAGGATTCGTCTTCTTCTTCGGGCGGCGTAATCGTTCCGCTGATGATCCTGCTTGTTGTTTGGGCCGCTACTCGCTAGCCCCCGACACATGATAAAGCTTCTGAAAGGCAGTGGGAAACCGCTGCCTTTCGTTTTTTCAACCACCTTCACGTTCAAGCAACGCCTTCAAGCCCTGCCGATAGGTCGGATACAAAAGCTCGACACCTAATTCCAGCTTGATCCGGTCATTCCTCACCCGCTTTGACTCTGCATAAAAACTGCGCGCCATCGGCGAAAGATCGGCTTTCTCAAAATTAACCGCCTCCGGGATCGCCACGCCCAGCATCTGCGCGGCCAAACCGATCACGTCCTCGGGCGGGGCTGCCTCGTCGTCACAAACATTATAAACCGCTCCGGGATTTGGTGCTGCCATCGACGCCAGCAAAACCTGCGCGATATCGTCAACATGGATGCGGCTAAACACCTGACCCGACTTGATAATACGCCGCGCGCTCCCCGCCCTTACCTTGGCGAATGGTCCACGGCCGGGACCATAAATACCGGCAAGACGAAAAATGTGAAGCGGCAGACCCGCCTCATGTGCAAGTCCGTTCCAATCCGTCTCGGCCTGAACCCGCCATTTTCCGCGCTCGGTACTTGGATTGGTTGGGGTTTGCTCGTCAACCCACCCGCCGGAGTGATCGCCATATACCGCAGTTGTGGACAAATATCCGATCCACCGAAGCCGTTCGTCAAGCGAGCCGAGCTGCGATCTAAGCGCGCTCAACACCGGATCGCCCCCTCTATCCGGGCCAGCCGCAACCAGAATATGTGTCGCTTGCGCCAAAGCATCATCGAGTTTTAAGCCGGGCCAAAGCCGCGCATCCACGCCTAATGCCGTAATCTCCGCCAAGTTTTGCGCGTTCTGCGTTGTTCCGATCACACGCCAACCGCGCGGAACCAAAACCGATGACAGCGCCCGCGCGGTGTAGCCGTGCCCAAAAACCAAAAACGTATTTGTCATTCAGCCCCCGTCAACTGCGCCAAAGCCCAACGCGCGGCATCCTTAACCGTTTCGTTATCATCGCCAAGCAGTGCCTGCGTCTCTTTTGCCAACGACTTGTCACCTGAATTGCCGATCGCATAAAGCACGTTACGCACAAATCTGTTGCGACCAATCCGCTTGACGGGTGATTTGGAAAACAACTGGCGAAAAGCCGCGTCATCCAGCCCGACCAACTCGCGCAAGGCCGGAGCCTTTAATTCCTCGCGCGCATGATACCCTGCCTCATGGGCCGCGCGCGCGAATTTGTTCCACGGGCAAACCGCCAAACAATCATCGCATCCATAAATCCGATTGCCAAGCAGCGAACGCAGTTCCTCCGCCACCGGACCGCTATGCTCAATGGTTAAATACGAAATACATCTCCTCGCATCCAATTGATAAGCTTGAGGAAATGCCCCCGTCGGACAAATATCCACGCAACGACTACAAGAGCCACAGTGATCAACTTCGCCTTGATCATGCGGTAAATCCAGCGTGGTAAATATCGCCCCCAGAAAAAACCAGTTGCCCAAATCGCGACTTACCAGATTGGTGTGCTTGCCCTGCCAACCGAGGCCGGCCGCCTGCCCAAGCGGCTTTTCCATCACAGGGGCCGTATCGACGAAAACCTTAATCTCAGCGGTTTCGTCTTGCTCGATCAACCAGCGCCCCACCCGCTTCAACCGTTTTTTAACCAAATCATGATAATCACGGTTTTGGGCATAGACCGAAATTGCTCCACGATCTTTCAGGGCTAACACAGCCAGCGGATCATGCGTGGGCGCATAGCTTTCAGCCAGCATCACCACTGATTTTGCCTCGGGCCACAACGCAGTTGGATCACCGCGCCATTTCATCCGCTCGGCCATCCAACTCATCTGGCCGTGATGCCCTAAGTTCACAAACTCCGCCAAACGCGCCGCCGTTGCCGGACTGTCGCCGGGGCCGCAAATCCGCATTTCGCTGAACCCCTCCGAGAGGGCTTTGTTACGCAAATCTCGCGCCAACAGGGTCAAAAATCAAGGTTCGCATAATGTTCAGGCTGCGGAAAACCCGGCACACTATCAGCCAAAAGCGAGCGAAATGCCGGGCGGGATTTGATCGTTGCATACCATTCCTTCACCGCCCGGTTTCGATCCCAATCCACGTCGCGAATGTAATCCAGACAGGAGAAATGCGCCGCCGCCGCAAAATCCGCCAAGGTCATTTTATCACCGGCAAGCCAGCGCCGCTGCTCCAGCAATTGCCCCATATAATCAATGTGGAACTTGATGTTGCGCGACCCGGCCTTGACGTTTGCGCTGTCAGGATAGCCCGACTGGGTTATCTTCTTGTTCACCCGTTCATTCAGAAGGTTAACAGTTACTTCACGATGAAATTTGTCATCAAACCAACAATTCAACCGCCGCATTTCCGCGCGGGCAGCCGGCGAATGAGGAATTAGCGGCGGAGTTGGATGCACTTCTTCCAAATACTCGCAAATAGCGCTGCTCTCCGCCAGAATCAGCCCTTTTGCGTTTAACACCGGAACCATTCCGCCGGGGTTCATCAGCATGAAATCTTTACGTTTTTCCCAGTATCTCTCTTCTATCAACTCAACTTCGATCTTTTTTTCCGCCAGTACGAGACGTACTTTGCGGCAAAATGGTGACAGAGGGGCGTGGTATAATTTATGCATGGTGGTCAGGCTCAGCTATTTCGGGTTGCACTTGTTTGCCTTGAAGCTTTGGCTTTTTCAACTACTGAAAACATTGATCACGCCCGTCCGCTTCAATTGTGCGTGCGCCGCTGATGATCGCGGCGGCGCGGCGCTGGGTTTTTGCGCTCGGGCGCGATGCGGATCGCCCTTTGGGGTTAGGCAAAACAGCCGCCAGACGAGCCGCTTGCTCAAGGGTTAAATTTTTGGCCTTCACACCAAAATAATACGGCGCAGCCGCTCCAACCCCAAACACGCCTTCATCAAATTCGGCAACATTGATATAGACCTCGACAATCCTGCGCTTGGACCACAAAAGCTCCAACATCAAGGTGGTTTCGGCCTCTAACGCTTTGCGGACCCAGCTTCGATCCGGCCACAAAAATACGTTCTTGGCCACCTGTTGCGACAGCGTCGAGGCTCCGCGCAATCGTTTGCCGCCACTGGTCACCACAGCGCGAATCGCTCCCAGATCAAATCCCCAATGCTGGCAAAAATTGGCGTCCTCGGCGGCAACCACCGCGCGCCCCATATTGGCCGAGACGTCCTCGAGCCGCACCCAGTCCTGTTTCACCCCGCCAAGACGGCGACTTTCGCTGAGCATATAAAAATCCGTTGGTGGATTGACGAAGGCGAAAACAAACACTGTCGCGGCCTGAAAACCCAAAAGTGCCCAGAATATCCGCAGGATTACCCGAACAAGCGCATGCAAACTTGTAGGGAAAAACCGCTTTTTGGTTTTTCCGCGCTTCTTGCCTGCACGCGCGCCGGATTTTTTTTTCTTAACTGCCACGAGGTATCATACTGTGCGCCGCGCAGTTGTGAAAGGGGATCAGGCGCGCAGACTTTCGTCACTCTCATCGGTCAGGGGGTGATCAAGATTTGCCAGCATCTCCTTGGGGCAAACTTGTAAAAATCTGACTTTTTCAAGATCCCAATGATGCAGAATTTCCCGTGCTTGGGCGCTGTTGGTTTCCTTATAATGTTGTTCAATCAACACTTTAAGCTGACCCTCCCAATGTTTAGAGGCCAGTCCTTGCACCGTAAGCGACTCCATATTGATCTGGTCGGACGCCAACCCGTCAGGATCGTAAATATAGGCCATGCCGCCGGTCATGCCCGCACCAAAATTGGTGCCGATCGAGCCTAAAATCACCGCAACTCCGCCGGTCATATACTCGCACCCGTTGGTTCCGCAGCCCTCGACAACCACCGATGCGCCGGAATTTCGCACACCAAACCGCTCGCCAGCGCGCCCATTTGCAAACAGCTTGCCAGCGGTCGCCCCATAAAGAACCGTGTTGCCAACGATGGTGTTGTCGGCGGCGACCAGCGGCGAGTTCAAAGGTGGCCGCACCACGATCATCCCGCCCGAAAGGCCCTTGCCAACGTAATCATTGGCGTCACCCGACACTTCGAGCTTCAGCCCCGGCGCCGCAAACGCCCCTAAAGACTGCCCCGCCGAACCCGTCAGCTTAATCGTCAAATGGTCACTTTGCAGGTTATTGCGCATCCCGAATCGTTGCACGATATGACTGGAAACACGGGTGCCGATGGTGCGATGGGTGTTTTGCACCGCATAGGAAAGCTGCATTTTTTCACCTTCCTTAAAGAAAGGCTCAGCATCCTTAATAATTTCCGCATCCAGCGTATCAGGCACAATTTGGCGCGGTTTATTGCGGTCATAGCGGATTGAGTGATCGCCATCGACGGTGATTAGCATCGGGTTGAGGTCCAGATCATCCAGATGCTCGGACCCACGGCTAACTTGGGTTAACAAATCAGCGCGCCCGATCACCTCGTCAAGCGAACGCGCGCCTATCGAGGCCAAAATCTCGCGAACTTCTTGGGCATAAAACGTGATCAGATTGACCACCTTATCGGCCGTGCCGGTGAATTTCTTGCGCAACCGTTCGTCCTGCACGCAAATCCCGACCGGACAGGTATTTGACTGACACTGGCGCACCATGATGCAACCCATCGAGATCAGCGCCGCCGTGCCAATGCCAAATTCCTCGGCCCCCATCATCGCCGCCATGACAATATCGCGCCCCGTACGCAACCCGCCATCGGTGCGCAATGTCACGCGACCACGCAAGTTATTCATTGCAAGTACTTGATGTGCCTCGGTTAATCCCATCTCCCAAGGCAGGCCTGCATATTTAATAGAGGTAGCGGGCGACGCGCCAGTGCCGCCGTTGTGACCCGAGATCAGGATCACATCAGCTTTGGCTTTGGCAACGCCGGCCGCAATTGTGCCAACGCCGGAAGAGGCGACAAGTTTGACACAAACTTTTGCGCGCGGGTTGATCTGTTTGAGGTCATAGATCAACTGCGCAAGATCTTCGATTGAGTAAATATCGTGATGCGGAGGGGGCGAAATCAGCGTCACCCCCTTGGTTGAGTGGCGAAGCCGAGCGATCAATTCGGTCACTTTAATGCCGGGCAATTGCCCACCCTCGCCGGGTTTGGCTCCTTGGGCGACCTTGATCTCAAGCTCTTCACAATGGCGTCAATATTCCGCGCGAATGCAGGCCAATCCGCCGATTCACCTACGCGAT
>CAYPUW010000024.1:0-4838 GCA_964413925.1 uncultured Rhodobacter sp.
AGCCGTGATGACGGCGGCGATGGCGGGCCATATCAAAAAGAATGACATGGTTGCCATCTCGAGCGCTCCCAAGCCGATCCCGAACGCGACCCACCACCACGGAGAGATACCGTTAAGAAATATAAAGAAGCTCACGCTTGTTCCCCCGTTCAGGTGTAGTGGTTCAGGTTTTTCCAGCGTTCTTGCCGGATTTTGGCGCGTCGTTCAGCGCCGCCTTGGCAATATCGGCAACACCTGCAATCGAGCCGATCAACCCTGTTGCCTCAAGCGGGATCATCACCGTTTTGGAGTTCGGCGAGGCCGCAATATCGCGCAACGCTTCGGTGTATTTCTGGGCGACAAAATAGTTGATCGCCTGAATGTTACCCGCAGCAATTGCCTCGGACACCATGGTCGTGGCCGCGGCTTCGGCCTTGGCTTGACGCTCGCGTGCCTCGGCATCCAGAAACGCCGCCTGTTTGCGTCCCTCGGCCTCGCGAATTTGTGCCTCGCGCTCGCCCTCGGCCTTGAGAATAGCCGACTGCTTTAGCCCCTCGGCTTGCAAAATATCGGCGCGCTTGGTGCGCTCCGCCTTCATCTGCCTCGCCATTGCCTCGCTAATATCAGGCGGAGGGGAAAGATCCTTGATCTCGACCCGCGTAACCTTGACCCCCCAAGGATTGCTGGCCTGATCAATTACGTTCAAAAGCTTGGTGTTGATCATATCGCGATTAGAGAGGCTTTCATCCAAATCCATCGACCCCAAAACAGAGCGAATATTAGTCATCGACAAATTGCTCAGCGCGCGCACCAAATCGCGCACCTCGTAAGCCGCCTGCGCGGCATCGATCACCTGATAAAACGCAACTGCGTCAGCGGAGACCATCGCGTTGTCTTTGGTGATGACGTCCTGGCTTTCAATATCCAGCACGGTTTCCATCATATTTATTTTCGCGCCGACCTTGTCCATGATCGGAATGAGAAACCCCAGACCCGGCTTAAGCGTGCGCGTATAGCGACCAAAGCGCTCGATGGTCCACTCCTCGCCCTGCGGAATTGACTTGACCATCATGGTGATCAGCACGATTGCAAAGATCAAAATGACCAATGCGGTGATACCTGCCGACCCGTTGCCGATGATATTGTTCATAAATTTCCCCTTTTGTCGCCCTTACGGAACCAAAGAATGCGAATTCTGGGGATTATGCCGGTTTCTTAAGGGATTGTAAGAGGTTTTCGTCTTATGCGAAGTTGATAGTTGGCAGCGCGGGGTTAGCGAAGTATGGTCCCGTTAACTAAAAATACGGGCAACTAAGGGCAACCTTTCATGCAAAGCGCAGACCCAGACCAGGCGCCAAAGTTTTCGCAACCTGTGCGTTCTATTTTAACGATGTTCGCGATTGTCGGCGCGGTTTCCGCGGGCGCATGGTTTGCGTTCCCGTCCGTTGGCCCGATATTTGAGACCAGCCCCTATCTGAACGGCTTCATCTTCATGGTGTTTCTGATCGGTGTGTTCGCCTGCTTCTGGCAGGTGTTCTCGCTGGTCTCGTCGATCATCTGGATCGAAGGTTTTGCCATGCAGCGTGCAGGGCACGAGTTCGTAAAACCGCCGCCGTTGCTGGTCTCGTTGGCGACCATGCTCAGGTCGCGCCAAGCCCGAATGCAAATCAGCGCGTCATCGTCCAGATCAATTCTTGATTCAATGGCTATTCGCCTTGATGAAGGCCGCGAGATTACGCGCTACATTATCAACCTTCTGATTTTCCTTGGCCTTTTAGGCACGTTCTACGGCCTTGCCACCACCGTTCCCGCGCTTATTGATACCATTCGCTCGCTGGCACCAAGTGCGGGCGATGGGGTGACGGAGGTTTTTGGCCGTCTGATGACCGGGCTGCAAAAACAACTCGGCGGCATGGGCACAGCGTTTGGATCGTCCTTGCTGGGCTTGTCTGGCTCTTTGGTCGTGGGCTTGCTGGATTTGTTCACTGGCAACGGGCAGAGCCGGTTTTACCGCGAGCTTGAAGAGTGGATTTCCACCATAACCCAGGTCGGATATTCCGTTGGGGGTGAGGACGAGCCGGTCGCCAGCTTTGACAACAGCGCTTCAGATGTCGCGTTTCACCGCATGTCCGAAAGTGTGGAAGCGCTTCACAAGACATTCATTCGCGCCGAAGCGACCCAAACCGATACGGCAGAGAGGATCGCTTCGCTCACGCAGGCACTATTGCAGCTCAATAAAAAAATCGGGTCCGAACAAAAGAATGACGTGGCCCAGAAAGCCATCACAGATCAGAACCGTCTGTTGTCGCGCATCGCCAGCGGGCAGGATAAGATGGCGGAACTCATGCAAAAACAGGCGGAGGAGCCGACCGATGCCGAAAGCCGGATGCGGTTGCGCAGCATTGACGTCCAGCTTTTGCGCATATTGGAGGAAATGTCGGCCGGCCGCCAAGACACGGTTGCGGAATTGCGCGCCGATATGGCCTCGCTCAACAAAGCTGTGCGCAGCCTAAATCGCAAGCCACCAGTTCAGCCGCAACCGGCACCTTCACGCGGAAAGTCTTAATCCATGGCCATCAGCAGACGCGGCGGTCAACTTCGATTTTCAACCGGCATATGGCCCGGTTTTGTCGATGCGATGACCGCGCTTCTGCTGGTTTTGATGTTTGTGTTAACCATTTTCATGATCGTCCAGTTCATGCTGCGCGAGACTGTTAGCACCCAAGACACGCAGCTTAATTATCTCAGTCAACAGGTCTCGAGCCTTGCCAAGGCGTTGGGGATCGAGCAGCAGAAATCCGACGGGCTGGAGACCGAGGTTACTCGGCTTGATGGCGAGCTAAACAAGGCAACCTCGACGACCGAGGTGCAGGCCGCGTTGATTTCAACCCTGTCGCAACAAGCCAAAAACCAGCAAACCAAAATTCAGAGCTTTGAATCCCAAGTTGCATCCCTGATCGCCGAGCGCACCCAACTGGTGCTGGACAAGAAGGGCTTGCAGGGCGATATCGCTGACGCGACCAAAAACAATGCGGCCCTGACGGCGCAAATCTCCGATGCCGAGGCGAAAAACCTGCGGACCCTGTCCGAAAAAGAAGCGCTGCAACTGGCCTTGGCCACGGCGCGTGACGAGATAAATCAGAGCGTAGAGGCGGCACGGCTTGCGGCGGCCAAACGCCAGGCACTGGAGGCGTTGATCGCGCAAACCAAGGCGGATTTGACCACCAGATCGGCCTCTCTTCAAGAGGCTTTGGCGGCCCTTGATGACACGCGCACCAGCTTGGGGGATAAGACTTCCAGCCTGTCAGATGTGGAGGCGCAACTGACCAAGTTGGCCGCTGATCTCGCCGCCAGCAAAGCCACGCATCAGGGCGACGTGGCCTCAATCGCTACCCTACAGGCGCGCCTGAACGTGCTTGAATCCGGCCTTAGCGATACCAAAAAGGCCCGATTGGCGGTTGAGGCTGCCGCCGAGCAGCTTCGTGCACAGCTTGCGACGGTGCAGACAAAACTCACTGATAAGGAAAAGGCACGACTGGCAGAAGCTGCCGCTGCCGAGGCTCTGCGCAAGCGGTTGGCTGACGCCAAAGGTGCGTTGACGCTGGAAGAAAAATCGCGTCTGGCCGAGTCCGCCGCCGCTGAATTGCTGCGAGAAAAGTTGAAGAATTCTAAGGCGGAGCTGACGGCAATGACGTTGGCGCTGGAACAAAAACGCCAACAGGCGGAAGATACGTTAACCATGCTTGCGGCAGCCAAAGTTGCCAAGTCGAGGGTTGACGATTTGCTCGCGGCGGCACTTCTGGCGCGCGACGATGCCACAGCCTCGGGCAAAAAGGCTGACGCCAAAATCACGGCCCTTGCCCTTGAAAAAACCAACCTGAACGACCGCCTTGCCGCCGCGATTGCGCAGTTGAAAAATACCGATCAGCAAAATGGTACTCTGCTGGCTGCGGCTGATGCCAAAAGGGCCGATCTTGAGAACCAGCTCGCGGCGGCTCTGGCGGCGAGACTAGCGGCCGAACAAGATGCAAGCGTGTTGATGAGCAAATCCGAACAGCGGCGTGTCTTGCTGGCAGAAGCAAACAGTTTGCTCAAGGATGAGAAGGCGAAATCGGCTGAAAGCATTCGACAGGCGGAAGTTTTGAGCCAGCAAACCGCCCAGCTACAAAAGAGGCTCAACAGCTTGCAAGGTCTGCTCGATGCTGCCAAGTCGCGCGATGTGGCGGCGCAGGTGCAAATCTCGTCGCTTGGCTCAAACCTTAACTCCGCACTTGCGCAAGTCGCCGCCAAGCAAAAGAAGCTCGCGGATGAGCAGAGAAAACGTGCTGAATTGGAGGCTGCGGAAAGAAAACGTCTGGAAGCCGAGACAAAAACCCTCAAGAAATTCAAATCGGAGTTTTTTGGCCAGTTGCGGGATTTGCTTGGCAATCAAAAAGGCGTGCGGATCGTCGGCGACCGGTTTGTTTTCTCATCCGAAGTGTTGTTTGCGGCCGGCTCTGCCGATCTTTCGACGGTGGGTGAACACGAGATTGCCAAGGTAGCCAAGGTCATTCTTAATATCGCCGATAAGATTCCGTCAGACCTCAACTGGGTCCTGCGCGTGGACGGGCACACCGACAATATTCCGCTCAGCGGGACTGGAAAATATCGCGATAATTGGGAACTCAGCCAAGCTCGGGCATTGTCGGTGGTTCGGTATATGGTTAACTCTCTCGGCATGCCCCCAAGCAGGTTGGCAGCCGCCGGGTTTGGTGAGTATCAGCCGATCAACACCGCAAATACGGCGGCGGCGCGGGCACAAAATCGCAGGATCGAGATGAAGTTTACCGAGAAATAGGCGGATCAAACAGACGGGCTTA
>CAYPUW010000024.1:4938-15401 GCA_964413925.1 uncultured Rhodobacter sp.
ATCAAACAGACGGGCTTAGTTGTCGCCGTAATATCCCTGATAGATCGTCGCCAGAGTTTCAGACTCAAACAGAGAAGAGACTGATGTGCCATTGGCGATGTTTAGGATCGCCTGCGCAAAGATCGGCGCGGTCGGAATGATCCGAATGTTGGCCGCGTTTTTCACAGATTCCTTGGCCTCGATAGAATCGGTCACCACCAGACTTTTCAGCACCGAGCCTTTGATCCGCTCAACCGCCGGGCCGGATAAAACACCGTGGGTGATATAGGCGTGGACTTCGGACGCCCCCTGCTCAATCAGCGTTTCGGCAGCCTTGCACAGCGTGCCGGCCGTGTCGCACATGTCGTCAACGATAATACAGGTACGCCCTTTCACATCGCCGATCACATTCATCTCGGCGATTTCACCGGGCGCACTGCGGCGCTTGTCAACGATTGCCAGATCAAGGTCGTGCCGCTTGGCCAACTCACGCGCGCGGCCAACCCCGCCCACATCGGGCGAGACCACCATGAGCTTGCTTAAATCCGCGAAATTCTCGGCAATATCCAGCGCAAAAATCGGCGAGGCATAAAGGTTGTCGACCGGAATGTCGAAAAAGCCCTGAATCTGGGTGGCGTGAAGGTCCATCGTCAACACCCGTTCAATGCCCGCGCGGGCGATCAGGTTGGCGACCAGCTTGGCGGAAATCGGCGTGCGCGCTTTGGTCCGTCGATCCTGTCGTGCATAGCCGAAATAGGGAATAACAGCGGTGATGCGCGATGCGGAAGAGCGTTTTAGCGCATCCGCCATAATCAACAACTCCATCAAATTGTCATTCGCCGGATTGGAGGTCGGCTGGATGATGAACATATCCTCACCCCGTACGTTTTCAAACACTTCGACAAAAATTTCCTGATCATGGAACCGCTCTACGCGCGAGTCGACAAGTTTCACTTGCACTCCGCGATACATCGACATTCGACGGGCGATTGCCCTCGCTAATGTCTTGTTTGCATTACCAGAAATTAACTTTGGCTCAACGCTAGTTTTCATCGGATCGCCCCTTTATCCGGCTGAATTACGTGAGGTTACGTAACGGTTTTGTAACCTTGCCACCGCTTAGCATTGCGTTGTTGTTTTGCCTAGTGGCATAGAAGGTTAATAATCATTTATCCTCTAGCTATCGGAGAAATCATGGCCCAGATCGACTATTTCCTTTCCACGCTGTCGCCCTTTACCTATCTCGCCGGAAACGAGCTTGAAGAGATTGCGGCGCGGCGCGGCGCAACGATCACCTATCACCCGTTCGACATTATTTCGACATTTGCACGCACCGGCGGAACCCATCCGTCTGAGCGCCACGCCTCGCGGGTTTCTTACCGTTTGCAGGATTTGGCGCGGGTGTCCAAGCGTACGGGGCTGGCGCTGAACCTTAAGCCAAAGCATTGGCCGACCAATCCCGCGCCGTCATCTTACGCCATCATCGCGGCGCAAAACGCGCATGAGGATACTGGCGTCGGCGATGTCGGGTTGCTGGTACGCACGCTTTTGCGGGCCTGTTGGGCAGAGGAAAAAGATATCGCCGAGGACGAAGTTATCAAGGCGAGCTTGACCGAGGCCGGGTTTGATCCGGCATTAACCGATAGCGGTCTGATCGTCGGCGCGGAAACGTTTGCGCGCAACAATGAGCAGGCGGTTTTGCGCGGCGTGTTCGGCGCGCCGAGCTATCTGGTTGGTGATGAGGTGTTTTGGGGGCAGGACCGTCTCTCTTATCTCGACGATTATCTGGCGTCCCAGAACTGATGCCCGAGGGTATATTGGCAGGCACCCACGCGTATTGGCGTCAACAGGGGACAGGCTCGCGCCCAGTGTTTTTCTTGCATTGCACGCTTGGTCATTCGGGCGCTTGGAAGGGGGTCATGTCGCATCTCGCGCCCGATTGCCAGATGGTCGCGATGGATTTGCCGGGGCATGGCCGGACCGGAGCGCGAGATTTAAGCCGCACATGGCAAACCCAATCTCGCGACATGGCGCTCGAGTTGATCGAGGCGGGTCCAACCCCGGTTGACCTAGTTGGCCACTCGTTCGGGGCGACCGTCGCGCTGCGCCTCGCGCTTGAGCGTCCCGACTTGGTGCGCAGTCTGACCCTAATCGAATCGGTGTTCTTTTCTGCGGCAAAAGATGCGAACCGGCCCGAATTTGACACACATATGAACGCCCATCTCGGGTTTTATGATCTGCTCGACAAACAGGATAAAACCGGCGCGGCGCGGGCCTTTTCAAATCTTTGGGGAGGACAGGTGCCGTTTGACAGCCTGCCCCAAGCTCAGCGCGACTATATGGCGGATCGTATCGACATGATCCGCGCCGGTGGCGAAAGCCTGCTTGGCGAAGGCCCCGACTATATCCCGCTGGCGCGCGTGGCGCAGATGACGGTCCCGGTTTTGTTGATCGAAGGCAGCAAGACCGATCCGATTGTCGGCGCGGTGCATGCGTCGCTTGATGATGTGTTGCCAAATTCGGTTCGCCAGATCATTGACGGCGGCGGTCACATGGTGCCGATTTCCCACCCTTACGAGGTAGCGCGCGCAATGCGGGTGTTTTTCAAGATTTGAGACTGGCGACAAATTCGGCGATGTCCTGACCGCTTGTCGCCCAGTTGCACACCAGACGCGCGGCCAACATATCGTCGTCATGGCCGCTCGCATATGCCGTTTCGTCAAGCGTATGATAGACGGCCCCCGCTCGCCGCGCCGCGCGATGAAGGCCGATCGGCCATTGCGCAAAAATCATGTTGGCATCGCGCCGATGCAGGAGCGAAAGCCCCGGCACATCTGCAAGGTCACGCTCGAGCTTCGCCGCCGCCTGATTGGCTTTTCGCGCCAAATCAAGCCATAGACCATTGGTCAGATAGGCCTGATATTGCGCGGCAACAAACCGCTGCTTGGAGGTCATATGCGCGCCGCGAAGCCGCCGTTTTTCAAACTGGCCAGCAAGGTCAGGGTTGAAAAATATCACCGCCTCCGCCCCCATCAGGCCATTTTTAGTCCCGCCAAAGCTCAGCGCATCAATGCCCGCTTTCCACGTCATTTCGGCGGGCGAGCAGCCAATATTGACCAAGGCGTTGGCAAATCGCGTTCCGTCCATATGGCTGGCAGAGCCAAAAGATCGCGCAATTTCGGTCAGGACGGTGATTTCGGGCACATCATAAGCCGCCCCCATATCGGTCAGTTGGGTGAGGCTGAGCGGCCCTCGGGTTGTCTCCACATGATCGGTGGAACCGCGCGCGCGCATGGCCAAGCTCAGCGCTTCTGGGGCAATCTTTCCAGAGGGACCATCCAGCGCCACAAGCTTGGCCCCGCCTGTGTAAAACTCGGGCGCACCACATTCATGGACCTCGATATGGGCGTCGCGATGGCAAAAAATCGCGTCCCACGGCTTGGCCAAACACCCCAAAATAAGCGCGTTGGCAGCGGTGCCGGTCATCACAAAATGGACGATGGCATCGGGGGCCTCAAACACGTCGCGCAACATGTCCCGCACATGATCGCTGAGCGGGTCAGTTCCGTAAGCGGCGGCATATCCTATGTTGGCGTCAGCTATCGCGGTCATGATTTCGGGAGCCACCGGGCCGGTATTATCGGAAGCAAAATTCATCTCAGTTGATCCCCTCGACCAAATAATCCTCAAGGTCGCCCTCATCCACCTCATATTCCGGCACAGTTTTGCTCTGCATGGAAATTCCGGCGTCGTGAACAGATTGAGCGTTCCCCGAGATCAGCGGATGCCAATCTGCCAGCGGTTTACCCTCAAACAACAGTCGGTAAGTGCAACTGGTCGGCATCCAATAGGCAATCCGCTCGATGTTTTCCGGGGTCAATTCAACGCATCCCGGCACCAATTGTTTGCGCAGAGGATATTGCCCGCAGGCACAAGTATCAGGATCAAACAGGCGACACGCGACGAAGGTGAACTCAACCTCGCCGGTGTCCTCATCCTCAAGCTTTAGCAAACAACAGCGGCCACAACGATCACAAAGGGCCTCCCATTCGGGCTTGGTCATCTCGTCAAGAGGTTGGGTTTCCCAAAATTTCGGGCGTAGATCAGTGGGGGGCAGGTCATGTTTCATGCGCGGGACTTTGAACTGGAACACGCAGGTTGAAAAGAGGCGATTGCCCCAAACCTTGAGCATTTTTACCGCATCAGATAGTTTGAACAAAAAAGGCGCGTGAATGCAGGAAACCGACCTATATCAGCCGATAAAATCCTACCTTGAAGGGCTGGGATATGAGGTGAAATCCGAGGTTCACGCCTGCGATTTGGTGGCCATGCGCGGGGACGAGCTGCCGGTGATTGTCGAGCTAAAGCTGAACCTGTCGGTGAAACTCCTGCTGCAAGGGGTGGACCGTTTGGCAATTACGGACGCGGTCTATATCGCGGTGCCGCGCAAGAAAGGCGCGCGCTGGCGTGGGCAATTGCGCGATATCCTGCGCCTGTGTCGCCGATTAGGGCTGGGGTTTATCAGCGTAAAACTGGACGCGATGCCGGGGCTGGTCGAGGTTCATCTTGATCCGGCACCCTATAAACCTCGCGGCAGCAAGGCCCGAAATTCGGCGTTGCTGCGCGAGTTTTCCCGCCGGGTCGGAGACCCAAACACGGCGGGTCAAACCCGTCGTCCGATAATGACCGCCTATCGTCAGGATGCATTGCAACTTGCGGATTATCTTGCCGAAAACGGGGCCAGCGCCCCGGCGACAATGGCGCGCTATAGGGGGATCAAAACCGCCGGGCCGATTTTGCAAAAAGACCATTATGGCTGGTTTATTCGGGTCTCGCGTGGGGTTTATGACCTTAGCCCAAAGGGGCGAGAGGCGCTCGTAACTTACACAGATACACTCGCTAGATTGCGCAGCCAATAACTGACTACACCTCGATATTTGCCAGAATTTCGCGGCTCAAAACACAATCGGCGTCGATCTGTGCAATCAACTCCTTGAGCGTGTCAAATTTCAGCTCGGGCCGTTGAAACGCAACCAGAGCCACCGAAATCGGCGTCTCATAGATGTCACCGGAAAAGTCGAAAATAAAGACCTCGAGATTTGGGGTTTCACCGCCAAAAGTCGGGCGCAATCCGATGGAGGCAGCCCCTTGATAATGCCCCGAATGAGGCCCTTCAAGCACGTCGACAAGCACGGCATAAACCCCGAATTTAGGCGGATGCAGACCGTCTATCGCCAGATTTGCGGTCGGATAACCAAGATCGCGCCCGCGCTGATCTCCCCCAATCACAGAGCCATCGATCCGGTGCCAATGCCCCAACATCCGCGCGGCGATTTCAGGTTTGCCATCCCCCAAAGCTTGGCGGATATTGGTCGAGGAAAACTCTCCTTGCGGGCCTGATATCAGCGGGGCTACGGTAACGCCGAAGCCCATTTCCGCCCCCATTTCGACCAGCAACGCGCTATTGCCAGACCGCCCTTTGCCGAAATAAAAATCCGCTCCAACCACTACATGTTTCAAGCCAAAGCCCTTGACGATGACCTCGCGCGCAAACTCGTGGGCGCTTAGCGACGACAGGGCTGCATTGAAATTCAGCTCATAAAGCAGGTCCACATTGAGTTTTTCCAACCGATTGGCCCGCGCCGCCGCGCTCATCAGGCGAAAAGCCGGGGCGTTTGGGGCGAAATAGCTGCGCGGATGTGGCTCGAATGTAATCACGCCAAGAGGACAGGCCAACTCGTGCGCGCGCCGCCGCGCCAGATCAATCACCGATTGATGCCCCAGATGCACGCCGTCAAAATTGCCGATCGCCACCGAGGCCCCCCGGTCTTCAGGCTCTACATAAAGAAAATCCCGGACGATCCGCATGGTGATTTATTCCTCGATCAGGCGGTGCGGCGAGGTGCCAAAACCAGCGCGTCGCCCTTGATGACAACCATATCGCCGACCTTGGCGACGCAATCAAGGCTCACCCGCCCTTTGGCTAGATTTATCTGCGAGACCGTCACCGTCGCCGTCACATCATCCCCCGGCCTGACCGGCGCGGTAAAACGCAAATTCTGGCTCAGATAGATCGTGCCATGCCCCGGCAGCCGCTCGCCAATCACCGCAGAAAACAGGCTTGCCGATAACATGCCATGGGCAATCCGGCCCTTGAATATGGTGGATTTGGCGTGGTTTTCATCCATATGCACCGGATTCCGATCCTCGCTGACCTCGGCAAATAACGAGATTTCATGCGTGCCGATCACCTTGCTCACAGATCGGGCCTGCCCAACGCTCAGATCTTCAATGAAAATGGTGCCAATTTCGTGTTTCGTCATGGGTTTTCCTCATCCATTTGGCCCAAATATCCCCCGCGCGGAGCGCCTCGACCCCAGCGTTTTCTGGCCGCTCCACTGCTCTAGCGTAAGTGCCCGATTGCATAAGTCGGGCTTAGTTGCGCCGCGTTTAAAAACTTCGCCAGCCTTTGCGGGTCGGGCTGATCAACCGTGCCTGTTTCAGCAGCCGCCAAGCCGCCAGTGACAAACAGGCTGTCAATATCCTCGGCAATCGCCCCGCGAATATCGGTGTTGATACCGTCGCCTATGCCAATGATCCGGTGATCCTCCACCTCCGTCAAGGCCATCAGCCGTTGCCGTGCCAGATCGTAAATCGCTGGGTAAGGCTTGCCAAAATATAGGCTCTCGCCGCCCATTTCCTCAAAAGCGCGCGCAAGCGCTCCGGCGCAATAAATCCGGCGATCTCCCTTATCGACGATGATATCAGGGTTGGTGCAGAGCATCTTCAACCCTTTGGATTTAGCGTATAAAAACGTCTCGCGGTAATCATCCGGCGTTTCGGTGTCGTCGTCAAACAGGCCAGTACAAACAATGCCCTCGGCCTCGGCCAGCGGCACAAGCGAGATGTCGACCGGCTTGCCCTTAACCTTGGGAAGCTCGTTGAAAAACCCGCGATCGCGCTCAGGGCCGAGATGGTAAACCTTGGTTCCCACATCTCCCGCCACCAGCGAAAATTGTGAAGCGTCCCCCGAGGCGGCGATGTCGTGATAAAGATCGCGCGGCACGCCGATTTTGTCGAGCTGGCGAATAACAGACGGGCGCGGCCTTGGCGAGTTGGTCAAAAGCAGGATTTTCCCGCCCTTGTCGCGAAATTTCGCCAGTGCAGAGACCGCCGCCGCGAACGGTTTATAGCCGTTATGCAAGCAGCCCCAAAGGTCCACAAGGGCCGCATCATAGCGCCCTGAAATCTCGTCAAAACTGTTGATAATCTGGGTCAACGGCGCTCAGATCGTCAGGTTTGGAATAATTTGTTTTTTGCGTGACACAACGCCGGGCAGCACCACCAAATCGCCGTCAACCTGCGCGCCAAAGGAGTTTTGTGCCAGCGCCTTCACCCGGTCATTGGGGATCAACAACGTGGCTTCTTCATTCAAAATGTCGATGACAAACAGCAAAACCTGATCAACATTGTCCTCGGCGGCGACTGTCTCCATCGCGGCCATCAGAGATGTTTTGCGTGCCAACACCACTTCCGGGCTGGTCGTTTCCAGAACCGACACTCGAAAATCAACGCCATCGGCTGTGTATTTCTTGCTGTCCAGACGCAAAAGTTCGGCGTCGGAAAAATGTGAAACGTCTGACTTGGCCGCAAACATTTCACCGGCATAGGCGGCAATATCCACCTTCAGATCACGGGCGAGTTTTGTTGCCAGAGCGCGATCCGTAGGCGTGGTGGTGGGAGAGCGAAATTCCAGCGTGTCTGACAACACGCATGACAGCATCAGCCCCTTGATGTGATCGGGCGCGGTGTCCATATCCCGGCCGATTTGCCAGCTCATCACCGTGGCCGTTGCTGCCACCGGACGGATGGTTATTTTGATCGGGGTTTTGGTTTTCAGGCCGCCAACCAGCGCGTGATGATCAATGATTTCGGCGATCTGGGTGTCGTTGATATTTTCCGGCAGTTCGGCTGGATTATTGGTATCAACGATCACAACTTCATCGCCCGCGCTGAGCGGCGCAAGAACCGGCGGCATTTCGACACCCCAGTGTTTCAGCACGAAGGCGGCCTCTGTGTTGGGGGTCTCAAGCACAAATGCCTGCGCGTCTTTGCCTTGAACCTTGGTCAGATACCACTCCCAGATCAGGGCAGAGCAGGTCGCGTCAGTGTCGGGAGCCAGATGGCCGAAAATCTTGATCATGGTGTTGGCGGTCTTTATATGTGAAAAATCATCGGTCTTATAGGAGGCCCGCCCCCTGTTGTCACGCCTCAGTCGTGTTCTAATCGCAAGTATTTGCGCCAAGATTGCCTCTCTGCCCTATGAAACGAATTTGATCCGGGTGACCGCATAGCCATCTTTTTGCAGCGATTTCATCAGGCCATATTTGCCGCCAAGATGCAGCGCACCAACGGCGACGAACACATTACCCTTCTTCAAGGCCTTCATGATCGACGGCAACCAGTTCGCGTTCCTGCTGCCAAGGATTTGCCCCTCGAGAAATTCGGTCATCACCTCAACCCCGGCCTCGGTGCTGAGACTGGCGAAAATCTGCAACTGATATTGCCAGATAAGCTGGATATCGCCGCGCCGATACATGTTGACGCGGGTGACATAGGCGTCTCCGGGGTCGCTCTGCTCAAGGCCAAAAATCTCGGCCTTGATCATCATGGCATATTCTTCGGGCGAAAACCCCTGCATCGCTTTTATACCGTCAAGCGGGGTCTCCAGCCCGCGCACATTCAGCCCGGCATTGCCGCCGATTTGCTGAATTTTTACATCCATCACCGGCTGATCCGACTGGTTGGCCCCGTCGCAGCCAAGGGTGGACATCAAAAGATAGATATACCACGGGCGGGCGCGCTTGAGCAGTTGATCGCTGACCCCACCTTGGCGGGTGGCCTTTTTAATCAGCGCCCATTCATCTTTGGAGAAATACTGGCTAAAGTTATTGTCGGCCTCGTTTTGAAACAAATCCTTATGCTGTTTGAGATTGCGAAAGAACGCTTTTTCGACCGGGTTGGTGACCTCGACTAACAGGGTTTTGGATTTTTTCAGTTCCGACACCACCATCGTGGGCAAGCGCAACTTGCCGGTGGGTGGCGCGTGCATGGTGCCAAACAGATATGAGGTCTTGCCGTCTTTCTCGACCTTAAAGAATCGCCCCGCCGCGAACACATCCTTAGCCACGATGTTTTCCAACTGCGTGCGCTGTTTTTGCGGCAGCGTTGGCCAGATATCCGTACCGTCGCAAGAGACTTGGGCCGCGACCGGGGAGACTCCGAGGAAGGTGAGCAAGAAAGACAAAATAAGGCGCATCATATGGGTCCGTTTTCAAGAGGAGGCCGGTTTGGCCGGGCTAAGTCACGGACCACTATAATTTCACGGGCCAAGATCACGGGGCAATACACATTTTCAGGAGCAAAATTTTACCTTGGAACTTGACAGCACCCCGGCGCGATCTTAAATCCCTGCTGTTAGCACTCAACGGTGGCGAGTGATAACGGACTGAAAAGCCACCTCGACATTTTGGAATACTCGAAACTCAAGGAGCGATTTCCATGGCATTCACACCTTTGCACGACCGTGTACTGGTTCGTCGTATCGAAAGCGACGAAAAAACTTCTGGCGGGCTTATCATTCCCGATAGCGCAAAAGAGAAACCAGCCGAAGGCGAAGTTATCGCAGTTGGCACAGGCGCGCGCGACGACGCGGGCAAGCTTATCGCAATGGACGTAAAAGTCGGCGACAAGATTCTCTTCGGCAAATGGGGCGGCACCGAGGTCACCATTGACGGTGAAGAACTGCTCATCATGAAAGAAAGCGACATCATGGGCACGCTCTAAGCGCGCTTTGATGATCCCTTTTACACACGAATTCAGGAGCTAGCTAAAAATGGCTGCAAAAGACGTAAAATTCGGTACCGAGGCTCGCAATGCGATGCTGAGCGGTATCACCACTCTGGCAGATGCTGTCAAAGTGACCCTTGGTCCTAAAGGCCGCAATGTCGTGCTCGACAAATCTTTCGGCGCACCGCGCATCACCAAAGACGGTGTAACGGTTGCCAAAGAAATCGAGCTTGAAGGCAAGTTCCAGAATATGGGCGCGCAAATGGTCAAAGAAGTGGCCTCTCGCACCAATGACAACGCTGGCGACGGCACCACGACTGCAACAGTTCTGGCCCAAGCCATCGTAAAAGAAGGCTTGAAATCGGTTGCTGCGGGCATGAACCCGATGGATCTGAAACGTGGCATCGACATTGCCGTTGCTTCTGTTGTCGGCACCATCAAAGAGATGTCGCGCGAAGTGAAAGACAGTGCTGAAGTTGCCCAAGTCGGCACCATTTCCGCCAACGGTGAAGCCGCTATCGGCAACCAAATTGCAGACGCAATGCAAAAAGTCGGTAATGAAGGTGTTATCACAGTTGAAGAAAACAAAGGTCTGGAAACAGAAACCGATGTTGTTGAAGGCATGCAGTTTGACC
>CAYPUW010000025.1:0-14592 GCA_964413925.1 uncultured Rhodobacter sp.
GGTCATGATAACGGCCAGATGGGCGACGGCGATAATATCGCGGTTTGTATGCGCGGAAATCAGGCGATCAATGGTCTTTGTCACCCTGTTCGAGAGGTCTTGCCAGCGCTCGCCGCCGGGCGGAGTTGCGCGGGCGGGATCGGTCCAAAAGGCGCGGGATAGCTCCGGGTCAGATTGCGAAATTTCCGCAAATGTTTTGGTTTCCCAATCGCCAAAATCCATCTCTCTCAGGTCCGGTTCATGTGCCAATCTTGTGCGTCCTGATTGAATGGCGTCGGCGGTACTGCTGGCGCGTATCAGATCAGAAGAAACGACTAACGCATTGTTAGGTAAGGATATTTCTAGAAGATTAAGCTTATCTAAATCAGTCAGATCTGCAGCAATATCGGTGCTTCCAACAAAACCAGAAGCATGGGTTGGGCCGTGGCGGACCCACCAAACCACGCTCATATCCGACCTCCGGGCAGGGTGCCTTTCAAGCAGAGTGGCAGGCCGCAGATGACGTTGATAACGAGGTCGGAAATAGCCGCAATTCGTTGGTTGAGACGCCCCTGTTCGGATTGAAAACGGCGCGCCAGCGGATTATCTGGGACCACGCTGGCTCCGACCTCGTTTGTGACCAAAACGGTCGGACAGGAAAGTTTTTTGCACGCGTTAACCAGTTGATCAGATTCGGCTGATATATCGTTTTGTGCCAGCAGATGATTTGATAACCACATTGTCAGGCAATCGACCAGAATGATTTGGTTTTCGCCTGCATTTAATAAAGGAGTAACAAGGTTCAGGGGGGCCTCGATAGTTTGCCATCTGTCGTCACGGTTTTTGCGGTGGCGCGCAATTTTTGCGACCATTTCGGCATCAAACGCTTGGGCGGTTGCGATATATATCGGCGTGTGCGGGGCCGCGATGCAGAAATCCTCTGCCCAGTTTGACTTACCAGAAGATGCGGCCCCGATGACCAGTGACAGATTTGGAAGTTGTGGCACTTGGCCTCCGAGGTTCTGAGTGAGTAGTGACCATCGTAATAGGGGCAACCAAGACGAAAAAGGCCTAGCACGCAAGAGCGATGTTTACGCGATGGTGGGTTTGGCTTTGGTGGGTCGTAGCGAGATAATTCGCTCGGGTGTATTCATTGTGCGGCTTGGATTTGGCGTATCTGGGTCGGTATGAAGTTCGCGCTGATCAGATTTGCTTGAAGACACCCTTCTTGCCTTGGTCGGCGGCGGCGTTTAGACATATTTTCAGCAGTGGCTGAAAGGGATGACGATGCTGGCCGACAAGACGATATTGCTGGTTATCGGAGGAGGGATTGCGGCGTTTAAATCGCTTGAGCTTATTCGAAGGTTGCGCGAACTCGGTGCGAAAGTCACACCAGTTCTGACCTCTGCCGGGGCGGAATTCGTAACCCCTTTATCTGTTTCGGCGCTCGCGGCATCGCCCGTGCACACCGATTTGTTTGATCTAACAGATGAAACAGAAATGGGGCATATTGAGTTGTCTCGTAGCGCCGATCTGGTCGTTGTTTGCCCGGCAACTGCCGATTTTTTGGCGAAAATGGCGACTGGTTTAGCCAATGATTTGGCGTCGACCTTGTTGCTTGCGACCGATAAACGCGTATTGGTTGCGCCTGCGATGAATGTCCGCATGTGGACCCATCCTGCGACCGTTCGCAACGTGGAGATGCTGCGTCACGATGGAATTTTGTTCGTCGGTCCCAATCAGGGAGAAATGGCTTGTGGGGAATTTGGTGCAGGTCGATTGGCCGAACCCGCCGAGATAGTTTCTGCGATTGAGGCCAATTTTACGGGCAATAAACTGGCAGGAAAGCGGATTTTGGTAACGTCTGGTCCCACTTTTGAGCCCATTGACCCGGTCCGCTATCTTGCAAACCGTTCGTCGGGTACTCAGGGTGCAGAAATCGCGCGGGCTCTTATGATGCATGGGGCGGAGGTGGTGTTTGTGACCGGCCCGGCAACGGTTGCACCCCCTGCTGGCGTCAAACTGGTTTCGGTCGAAACAGCGGTTCAAATGGCGGATGCTGTGCGCCACGAGCTTCCGGTTGATGTCGCGATTTTTGCGGCGGCGGTTGCCGACTGGCGGGTGAAAAAGGCGGCAACCGGAAAGATTAAGAAGACGCAAAGTGGCCTCCCGCCGAGCTTGGATCTGGCGGAGAACCCCGATATTTTGGCAACGACCTCCAAGATGAAAACAGGGCGTCCGCAATTGGTGATCGGGTTCGCGGCGGAGACGGAAAATGTTGAAGAAAACGCCACCGCCAAGCGCCTTCGTAAAGGGTGTGACTGGATTTTGGCCAATGATGTAAGCCCCAAAACCGGCATTATGGGCGGGACCGAAAATGTGGTCACTCTGATTTCGCATGAAGGTTTAGAACGGTGGCCAAGATTGTCAAAATCCGAGGTGGCGGTGCGTTTGGCCGAACAAATTCATAAAGCATTGCTCTCGTGAAGCCGGTGTTTAAATTTGTGTTTCTGGCGGGGGCTGACCGCGATGTTGCACCTCCGTCCTATGAGACATTTGGCGCGGCGGGTGCAGACATCCGGGCCAATCTCGCCGAGGCCGACCGAGCAAGGGGCCTGATTTTGGTGCCGGGTGCGCGTGTGCTGGTTCCAAGCGGCCTGGCCTTTGAAATTCCGGCAGGTTTTGAAGCGCAGGTTCGTCCGCGCTCCGGGCTGGCGTTGAAATTTGGGGTTACAGTGGCCAACGCTCCGGGCACGATCGACAGCGATTATCGTGGGCCGGTTGGGGTGATCTTGCTCAATTTGGGACGCGAAAATTTCACCATCATGCATGCGGAACGGGTTGCACAATTGGTTATAGCGCCGGTGGTTCAGGTCGACTTTTCCGAGGTTCAAGAACTGGATCCGACCACGCGAGGTGGTGACGGGTTTGGCTCGACTGGTCGAACCTGATGGCGCTGGTTTTATTTGTCGCCCTTTTGGTTTTGGCTTTTGGGCGCGTTATGCACGCGTCGAAATCGGCACAAATCGCGGTTTTGGTCATATTATTTGGCGCGGTTTTTGCTATTCAAGTCAGCTTGCCGGAACACAATGAGCTGCGACAAGCGACTGGTGGCTCTGCCAAATCATGGGCGATTTTGATTGGTATATTGGGCATTATTTCTTTATATGCTTTTGTTATTAAGCGATTAAAAACGCGAGCACATGCTGCAATAATGCCTCAACAGGAGGGGCCGTTTTCAGGGCGGGAGTTGGATCGCTACGCTCGCCATATAGTTTTGCGCGAAATTGGCGGGGCGGGGCAACAACGACTGAAATCCGCTCGGGTTATGGTGATCGGTGCAGGGGGGCTTGGCTCGCCCTTGATGCTTTATCTGGCGGCGGCGGGGGTTGGCACGATCGGAGTTGTGGACAATGATACGGTCAGCCTTTCAAACTTGCAGAGGCAGGTTTTGCACGATGAGGCGGGACTCGGCATGGAGAAGGTATTCAGCGCGCAACTGGCTTTATCCAAGCTTAATCCTTTCGTAACGGTATTGCCTTACAACCGAAGATTATCGGGTGAGAATGCGCGTGACTTGCTTGAAGGATTTGATCTGGTGCTGGACGGATCGGATAATTTCGCCACGCGCTACTTGGTGAATGAAACTTGCGTAGCGCTGGGATTGCCGCTGATTGCTGGCGCGATTAGCCAATGGGAGGGACAGTTAAGTCTTTATCATCCTCAGGAGGGGGGACCGTGTTATGCATGCGTATTTCCGTCAGCGCCGGCGGAGGGGCTTGCGCCGTCATGCGCGGAGGCTGGGGTGATGGGGGCGTTGCCTGGTGTTATTGGCTCGATGATGGCAGTTGAGGCGATAAAGTTCATAACCAAGGCGGGCGAACCCTTGTTGGGAAATATGCTAATTTACGATTCGTTATATGGGGAAAATCGTAAAATGCAGACCGAGCGGCGGCCCGGTTGTCCCGTATGTTCTGCCGTCGCTAGGCAGCCAGGAGGCTTAACCTGATCCACGGTTTCAGGCACGCTTGTCAAGGCGGTATTGCCATTGTTCGTCTTTGTTTTGACGCTTAATCTGGGCCAAATCGTCCTTGGACCCCAACTATTGGTGCGTAATCAGCCGAGGTTATTGGGTTGGCGCGGTTGTGGTCAGCATCACTGCACAGGTAATTTTCTGAGCGTTATGACACCTATAACATTGAGGGAACGATCTGGTCCGGCGGGCGGTGACCATCGGCGAAGGTTTTGATATTAATAATAACTTTCTCGCCCATTTCCAACCGGCCCTCTTGCGTCGCGGAACCCATGTGGGGAAGAAGCATGACGTTATCAAGGCCACGCAATCGGGGGTTGATCTCGTGGCCTTTTTCAAAAACGTCAAGACCGGCACCGGCAAGTTCGCCCGCGCGCAACATTCGCGTGAAGGCATTTTCATCAATCACCTCACCGCGAGATGTATTCACCACGAACGCGGTTGGCTTCATCAAGCGCAGGCGACGCGCGTTCAGCAGGTGAAAAGTGGAGGGTGTGTGCGGACAATTGATCGACAACACATCGATGCGCGCAAGCATCTGGTCAAGACTCTCCCAATAGGTGGCGTCAAGCGATGTCTCGGTGTCGGGATGGACTCGTTTTCGATTGTGATAATGTATTTGCATGCCAAAACTATGGGCGCGCAGCGCGACCGCACCGCCTATTCGGCCCATTCCGAGAATTCCCAACCGCTTGCCGCCAATACGCGCACCCAAAAGAGCAGATGGCGACCAGCCTTGCCAGTCACCTGATTGCATCAGATTTGCGCCTTCCTTGAAACGTCGCATGACCGTCAAGATCAGCGTCACCGTCATGTCCGCCGTGTCGTCGGTTAAAACGCCAGGTGTGTTTGAAACGAGAATTCCGCGTTGGCGCGCGGTTTGAACATCAATATGGTCAAAACCCGATCCGTAATTGGCAATAAGACGCAAGTTTGGCCCGGCTTGGCCGAGCAGGCTGGCGTCGATTGTATCGTTAAGCGTTGGCACCAACACGTCGGCGCGAGCCATAGCATCGGAAAGTTGCTCGCGGCTGAAGGGAGTGTCGGCTTGATTTAGCTCGACCGAGAACAGTTCTTGCAGGCGGTTTTGCACGGCGTCGGGCAGTCGCCGCGTCACGATAACATTTAATTTAGGTCCGGGCATTAACGCTTCCCCCTCTGGATTTATCGCTGCCATTGTGGCAACATTCCGTCTAAAGGGGCAAGATGAAATATGTCGCGAGACCCCTAAAAAATGTGGCAAGAAATACGACGAACGGGCTATGATGAACTTCCTGAAACGCGCATTATTGGCCTTATTGCTGCTCGAATTTCCTGTGGGAGTTCTGGCGGGCGAGGATGGGTTGCGCGGGCCAGTCACGAATTTGCCGTTGCCCAGATTTGTGTCGATGAAGGCGGAGAAGGCCAATGTGCGGCGCGGGCCGGGCTTGACCCAAAAGGTCGACTGGGTTTTTACGCGTAAAAACATGCCGCTACAGGTGGTTGCCGAATATGGCAACTGGCGGCGGGTTCTTGACATTGACGGGGCTGGCGGGTGGATACATTTTTCGCTTTTGTCCGGTGTGCGCACGGTGATTGTGCAGAAGGACTATACCCCGCTTCGGTCCAGCGCCGCTGTTGGTGCTGACCCGAACGCCTATGCTGAGCAGGGTGTGGTGGCATTTTTGGTTAAATGTCGTCCGAGGTGGTGTCAAATCAAGGTTCGCGGTCAGTGGGGCTGGGTTCTCAAAACTGAAATCTGGGGCGAAGCACCTGATAAGATTGCTAAAAATTAGGGTGTTACCGGGCTTGACCTCTGATCGGTTGGGGTGCGGAAGGGTCAGGCGACGCGAAGGCTGTCCCCAAAACAGCGCGCCCACCTGACCCTCAGCCCCCACCACACGCACCTTTTCGGTGCGCGGATAGCTGTGAGGTAAGGTTTTAACTTTCTGCTAATTTATGGTGATTCAACCTTCTAAAGGAAGGCCCATTGTGAGGTTTTGGTTAATTTAGGCACCTGTACCGCCGCCTGTAATAGTTATGTCACAACTTATCTGGATATGGTTAACCTATTGGAATAGCGAGTATTTAATCGAATGTCTGACGCTGCCGTTGTCGCGGATATCGCAACAGATGATGGCGAGCTTGTTAACTTGATTCGCTAAAATCTCCGTAAATTGAATATTAAGTGTCCCGGATGCGTGCCCGCGAGGGTTTGGGGCGAGGATGTCGCAATCAAGTGCGGATAGGTCGAAAGAAATTGCTGGCGGCGACATGCGCAGGTTATGACTGTTTTAGCTGATTTAGTTGGAGAACGCGTCATGAAAACTCATGTGAAAGCCCTTATTGTTGGCGGTGGGGCCGTCGGTGCCGGCGTGGCCTATCATCTGGCCAAGGCCGGTTGGAGCGACGTTGTTTTGCTGGAACGCGACGAGTTGACGTCAGGCTCTACCTGGCACGCGGCGGGACTTTTGCCGCTGTTCAACATGGGCTATGCCACCAGCCACATTCACGAATATTCGGTGCGGTTTTATAAGGAGCTGGAGGCGGAAACCGGCCTCAATGCCGGGTTTTCAGTGGTTGGTAATCTCAGGATGGCGCAGAGCCGCGAGCGCATGGACGAGTATGCGCTTTACGCTACCACGGCGGAAACGGTGGGAATCCCTTACGAGTGGTTAACGCCCGCCGAGATCAAGAAGCGCTGGCCCTTGATTCGCACCGACGATCTGGAGGGGGCGATTTTTCACCCCACCGACGGCTATATCAATCCCGCCGATGTGACCCAAGCCATGGCCAAGGGCGCGCGCCAACGCGGGGTCGAGATTTATCGCAAGATGCAGGTCGACAGCTATGATTGGACCGGCTCGGAATGGATCGTTCGCGGGACTGTGATGGTCGAAAAAGGCGGCAATCTGGTGGCGGGCGAGGAGCAGTTTGAAATTCACGCCGAACATGTGGTCACCGCGACCGGCAATCACGCGCAGCGCACGGCGGGCATGCTTGGCCTCAAGCTGCCAGCGATTCCGGTCGAGCATCAGTTTATCGTCATGGACAAAGATCCGGCACTGGTGGAGTGGCGCAAATCCAACCCCGAACATCCGGTCATTCGTGATGCCGACGCGCAATCTTATGTGCGCGAGGAACGCGGTGGCTGGATTTTGGGAGTGTATGAAAACGGCGCTCCGGCGCGGTTTGAGCATGGGGTGCCCGACAGCTTTCGCGCCGATTTGTTCCAGCTCGATCTTGAACGGATCGAGACGCAATATATGGCGATGATCCACCGGGTGCCGTCGTGTGCGGAAAGTGGGCTGAAGGATGATTTTAACGGCCCGATTTGTTACACGCCGGACGGTAATCCGCTGGTTGGCCCCGCGCCGGGATTGCGCAATATGTGGCTGGCCGAAGGGTTCAGTTTTGGCATCACGGCGGCGGGCGGTACGGGTTATTATCTGGCGCAAATGATGGTCGAGGGCGAGGCCGAGATTGACATGGCCAGCCTTGACCCCAAGCGCTACGGCGACTGGATGACGGTTGAATATGGCGCGCGCAAAAACGAGGAATGTTACGCGCATGTCTATGTGCCGCATTTTCCCGACGAGGAACGCGCGGCTTGTCGGCCTTTGCGAACCACGCCGTGTTATGATCGCATGAAGGCGGCTGGTGCGCAGTTTGGCTGCGTAAACGGTTGGGAACGCCCGAATTATTTCGCACCCGAGGGCTTTGACGACGCCGGGTCGCGCTCGTTTCGCCGTGGCGACTGGTGGCAATATGCGGTTGACGAGGCGCGTAGCATTCGTGAGGGGGTCGGCCTGATCGATGCGACGGCGTTCACCAAACATGTGGTCAAAGGTGCGGGGGCGACGGCGTTTTTGGACTGGTTTACCTGCAACAAACTGCCGCGCGTCGGGCGGATCAACCTGACCTACGCGCTGACATCTGCGGGCACCACGCGCACGGAATATACCATCGTTCGCCAAGCCGAGGAGCGGTATTATCTGGTCTCGGCGGGGGCTTGGACGGCGTATGATTCCGATTACTTGCGCAAGGCCGCTGAGGATAAGACGGCAGAATTTGGGCCAATCGAGATTCAGGATGTGACCTCGCAATGGGGTGTTTTCGCGATTGCCGGGCCGAAAACCCGCGATGTTTTGAAAAAGATAATTTCGGATGGTGACCCTGAAAGTGCTCTGTCAAACAAGCGATTTCCGTGGCTTTCAGCGCGCGAGATCGAGCTTGGGATGTGTCCGGTTAACGCGATCCGCGTGGCCTATACGGGCGAGCTTGGCTGGGAATTGCATCACCCGATGGAGATGCAGAATTATTTGTTCGATCTGATTACGAGCGCGGGTCAGGAGCATGGGCTGAAGCTGGTGGGCGCGCGCGCGCAAAACTGGTTGCGACAGGAGAAATCCTATCGTGCGTTTGGAACCGAGCTTGGCCGCGACGCCACCCCGCTTGAGGCGGACTTACCGCGATTCGTGGATTTATCTAAGGATTTCAACGGTAAAGAGGCGATGCTGGCCAAGGGGATACGCTCTAAATGCGTGACGCTACTGATTGATGGTCCGACGGATGCCGATCCGTGGGGGCGTGAGGCGCTTTATTTGGGGGGCAAAAAGGTCGGGCGATTGACCTCTGGCGGCTACTCGGTGGCGTTTGAGAAATCTATCGGTATGGGGTATTTGCCCGAAGATTTGGCGGTTGCGGGGACGAAATTAAAGGTCAAAATGCAGCGTGAACTTTGGGATGCGGAGGTGGTTGTGGACAGCCCTTACGATCCAGCAAACGCCAGTATTCGGGTTAACGGGTAGGAATTTTGGATATTTGAAGCCAAGAGGAACTGGCGCGCGTTATATCTTTTGGGCCAGAGCCTTTTGAAACAAAGCGGCCTCGACATTGCCGCCGGATGCGACGACTATCAAGCTCTCGCTATCAAAGTTTTGGCCGTGAAACAGGGCTGCTGCCAGCGCAACTGCGCCGCCCGGTTCGATCACGATTTTCAGATATGAGAACGCCAGCGACATGGCCCGCAGGCATTGGTTATCTGTCAGAGAAACTCCGGGTTGGCACAGGCGTTGCATAATCGGAAAGGTGATTTTTCCGGGTGATGGCGTTAGGATTGCGTCGCAGATTGAACCGGAACTGCGTTGATTTTGTTCAATTTTTCCGCTGTTAAGCGAGCGGATGGTGTCGTCGAACCCTGACGGCTCGCAAGGGTGAACGGTCATGTTTGGGGCCAGCGCTTGAAGGGCGAGCGCGACGCCAGAGGTCAGGCCGCCCCCGCCGCAGGGCACCAGAACGCGCGCGTCTTTTATGCCGTACTCCTGCGCTTGCGCCGCAATTTCAATGCCGAGGGTGCCTTGTCCGGCGATCACCAGCGCATGGTCATAGGGGCTGATCATGGTCATGCCGCGCTCAGAACAAAGCTGGCGGCTTAGGGCGTCGCGGTCATCTTGCGCGCGGTCGTAAAGCACGACTTTCGCGCCCAATCTGCGGGTGTTTTCGACCTTTTGCGTTGGTGCGTCAGACGGCATCAAAATGATCGCGCCGACCTTATGGGCGTGGGCTGCGAGCGCGATCCCTTGGGCGTGGTTGCCGCTGGAAACCGCAACCACGCCTTTGGCTTTGTCGGCGGCGGCGAGGCCCGAAAGTGCCGACCAAGCACCCCGAAGTTTGAACGAGCCGGTGTGTTGCAGGCACTCGGCTTTGACGAGAATTCGCCGTCCAGCGATTTGGTCGAGGACCGGAGAATTGAGCAGGGGCGTGCGTCTGACATGCCCTTTGGCGCGCGCGGCGGCGGCCTTGATCATGGCGAAGTCAGTCATGGAGTTTGGCGATGAAAGCGTTGATGACGCCGAGGCTTTCAGGCTCGTCAAGGAACGGAATATGGCCGCGATCTTTTACGGTCGCAAACAACATGTCGGGGCGTCGGTGGCGCATTTCGGCGGCAGTTTCGGCAGACAGCAGCGTCGAATTTTCGCCTCTGAGCAGGGCCAAAGGCAGGTCGCTGAAGGCGTCGAAAAAGGGCCATAAATCCGGCGTTGGTTTTTTTGCCGCCTCTGCGACCGCCACGGCGAGTTTGGGGTCATAGCCGATGCGCAATCCGTCGGGGGTTTCTTGCCACAGGCGGCGGACCTCGGTTTGCCAGCGCTCGGGGCTGACATTTGGAAAGCCGTCGAAGGTTTTGGGGTAGTCGCGCGCGGCCTCGTCATAGGTTTTATAGGGCGGGTTTTGGCCCATATTGGCGATGATTTCGCCGATTGCGGTACCACCGATAACCGGACCGATATCGTTGAGCAGAACGCCGCTGAGCCGTGATTTGGCGCTCATGGCGAGGATCATTGCCAGAATGCCGCCGCGCGATGTGCCGATGATGGCGGCTTTTTGAAGGTCGAGATGATCCAGAAGCTCGACCGCGTCGCGCGCCTCGATCGGTGCGGAGTAATTGCGAATATTCTGGTCCCAGTCAGAGGCTCCGCGACCGCGCGCGTCAAGTCTTATCAGGCGGACGCCGGAAATACTCACCGCCAACTCGTTGAAATCGTTGATATCTCTGGTGAGTCCGGGCAAGCAGAGGAGGGCGGGGCCTTGGCCCTCGTCCATATAAGCGAGGTTAAGGCCATCTGAGGTTTTGAACTTTTGCATCAGTTTGCGCTTGCAATATCGGGGATTTGCGTGAGGTCGTGCAGGGTTTTTTGCGGCTGCCAAGGCAGGCGATCCATCGGCTCGCGTGCGCGGTTGACCCAAGTTGTGAAGAAACCGTTACCGGCGGCACAGCAAGCGTCCCAGCAGTTTGACGACACAAACAAAACCTCGGACGGGGTGCAGTTGAACCGCGCGGTGACCATGTCGTAAACCGATTTATGGGGCTTGAAAACATGGACATCCTCGACGCTGATAACATCATCCAGAACCGCGCCGATGCCTGCCGATTTAACCGCGCCGTCAAGCATCTCGGGCGAGCCATTGGAGAGGATTGCGGTGTTGAAACCACGCGATTTTAAGGTCTCCAACATCGCTGGCACCTCGCGATAGGCTTGAAGCTGCCAATAAAGCGCCAGCAGGCGTTCACGCAACTCGGCATCGTGATCAAGACCGGAGGCCTCAAGCGCGTAATCAAGGCCGTTTTGGGTGACGGTCCAGAAATCGGTGTGGGCATCGGCGAGCGCGCGCAGCCATGTATATTGGAGCTGTTTCAGGCGCCAATCGGTGGCCACGGTCTGCCATTTGGCCGCGAAAGCCTCGCGGCCCGGCTCGCTCGCGCATTGGCGCGCGGCGGCGGCGACGTCAAACAGGGTTCCGTAGGCGTCAAAGACGCAGGTGGTTATCGCCATGATTTTCCCTCTCGTTTAGGCCGGTGACCGCAGAGGTTGCCCTGCTTGCGCGGTCAGAGATTTTCAGGCTGTGGCATGCCCAGAACGTGGTATCCGCCATCGACGCGAACGATCTCGCCGGTGGTGCAAGCGCCGTAATCGGACGCCAGATAAACTGCGGTGCCGCCGACCGCCTCTAATGTGGCATTGGCGCGCATCGGGGCGTTATCGCCGGTCTGGCGATAGGTTTTGCGCGCGCCGCCAATCGCTGCGCCAGCCAGCGTGCGCATGGGGCCGGGGCTGACGGCGTTGACGCGGATGCCGTCTGGTCCCAAGTCGTTGGCGAGATAGCGAACCGTGCTTTCGAGCGCGGCTTTTGCCACCCCCATGACGTTGTAAAACGGGGTGACGCGGTTGGAGCCTTGATAGGTCATCGTGAGGATGGTGCCGCCATTTGTCATCAAAGGGGCGGCGCGTCTGGCGACCTCGATCAGGCTATAACACGAGATATCGAGCGAGTTTTTGAAGTTCTCTCGGCTGGTGTTGACAAACCGGCCTGTAAGCTCGGATTTATCTGAAAAAGCAATGGCATGGACCAGAAAATCAAGCCCGCCCCAATGCTGTTTTATCTCGTCAAACGCGCGATCAAGCGAGGCGTCATCTTGCACGTCGGCATCCACCAAAATGGTCGAGCCGATGCTTTCAGCCAAGGGGCGCAGGCGTTTTCCGAACCCTTCGCCTTGGTAGGTGAAGGCCAACTCCGCCCCCTCCTGCGCCATCGCGCGCGCGATGCCCCACGCGATGGATCTCTCGTTGGCGACGCCCATAATCAGGCCGCGTTTGCCTTGCATCAGATCGGCCATTTCAGATCACCCGTTATACTTGCTCATGGCGATGGTGCCGTTGGTTCCGCCAAAGCCAAAGCTGTTTGACAGGACTGTATCAAGCCCCGCGTTTTCGACGAATTCGGTGGCGATTTCCTCGGGGCGGATTTCTGAATCCAGCGTCTCGATATTGGCGGAGGGGGCGATGAAGTCGCCGTTCAGCATGATCAAGGAATAGATCGCCTCGTGAACGCCCGCCCCGCCAAGTGCGTGGCCGGTGACCGATTTGGTCGAGGTGATCAGCGGCATGTTATCTTCGCCAAAGGCACGGCGCACGGCGTGAACTTCGGTCACATCGCCTGCTTGGGTCGAGGTGCCGTGGGCGTTGATATAACCGACTTTACGATCCCCAATGGTTGAGAGTGCCAGTTTCATCGAGCGCTCCGCCCCTTCGCCCGACGGGGCGACCATGTCGTGGCCGTCCGATGTGGCGCCGTATCCGGTGACTTCGGCGTAGATTTTGGCACCGCGTGCGCGGGCGTGTTCCAACTCCTCAAGCACCAGCAAGCCGCCGCCGCCTGCGATCACGAAACCGTCGCGATTGGCGTCAAAGGCGCGGCTGGCGCGTTCTGGCGTGTCGTTATATTTGGATGACATCGCCCCCATTGCGTCAAACAGGCAGGAAAGTGTCCAATCAAGCTCCTCTCCGCCGCCCGCAAACACGATGTCTTGCTTGCCAAACTGGATTTGCTCGACCCCGTTGCCGATGCAATGAAGCGATGTGGTGCAGGCCGAGGTGATTGAATAGTTAACGCCCTTGATTTTGAACGGCGTGGCCAAGCAGGCCGAGTTGGTCGAGGACATGCAGCGCGTGACCATGAACGGCCCCATGCGTTTGGGTGCGCCCTTCTCCATTACCATCTTATGGGCGAGAAAAAAGTTCGAGGTGGACGGACCGCCAGAGCCGACGATCAGGCCGGTGCGCTCGTTTGAAACGTCGCTATCCTCAAGGCCGCTATCGGCGATGGCTTGTTCCATGGCGATGTAATTATAGGCCGCTCCCGGTCCCATAAAACGCAATTGGCGCTTGTCGATATGCTCGGCCACGTCGATTTGCGGCATGCCGTGGATCTGGCTGCGAAAGCCGTTCGCAACGTAATCAGGGGCGGCGACGATGCCGGATTTTCCCGATCTGAGGGCGGCTGTCACCTCGTTGATATTGTTGCCGATTGATGAAACGATGCCCATTCCGGTGATGACGACGCGACGCATGATTGCCCCCTGATTTTGTTTTGGTTAACTCGTGTTAATCTTGTTAGTCTTTGAAAAGGCCGACTTTCATGCCGGTCACGGTGAAAATATCAACCCCGTCGGCCTGCACGCGACCATCGGCCATGCCAAGTTTCAGGCGTCGGTCAATGACGCGGGTGAAATCAACGAAATAAGTCACGCGCTTGACGTCTGGTGTGACCATGCCGGTGAATTTCACCTCGCCCACACCAAGCGCACGTCCGCGCCCCTCCATCCCGCGCCAGCCGAGATTAAAGCCGGTCAATTGCCATAACGCGTCCAGCCCCAAACAGCCGGGCATGACCGGATCGCCGGGGAAGTGGCACGCAAAAAACCACAAATCGGGGTTGACGTCGAGTTCCGCGATCACATGGCCTTTGCCATGTGCGCCACCGTCGCTCGACATGTCGGTGACCCGATCCATCATCAACATAGGCGGCGCGGGGAGCTGGGCATTGCCGGGGCCGAAAAGCTCGCCGGTCGAGCATTTCAGCAGCCCGTCTAAATCAAAGCTGGAGGGATGTTTTGACATGCTCGATCTGGCCTCGCCTTATATGTGTTTTTATCTGGCTTCTGTCCTAACATTGGCAGGCGAGGGCTGGCAATAGGAACAAATCGGGCGGATTTGCGCGCAGGCTTGATGAAATGGTGATTGAAAAATGCGCGCGGTTTGCGTTATTTTGGCTGAAACGCAAAGACTTGCGATAGGGAGAGCAAGATGACGCCGACTTCACGGGGTTCCAAATGGCTGCAAGGTGCCGGGCTGCGGCCAACGCGTCAGCGGCTGGCGCTGGCCACCTTGATGGTTGGCGACGGCAAGGATCGGCATGTGACGGCGGAAAGTCTGCATGCCTCTGCGCAAAAAAGTGGCGATCAGGTTTCGCTGGCCACGGTTTACAACACCCTGCGCGCGTTTTGCGAGGCGGGGCTGGTGAATGAAATCGCGATGGATGGTAATAAATCTTATTTTGACACCCGAATTGATGACCACCCGCATTATTATTGGGAAGAAACCGGCGAACTGACCGACGCGCCCAAAGAGCAGCTTACTTTTGCCAGCCTGCCCGAAATCCCCGAAGGGATGGAGATTACCAAGGTGGATGTGGTGATCAGGATGCGCAAAACCTGAGGGGGTGGTGGGGTGCTCTGGGCGTATTAGAACCGGAGCGTGTTA